>DGXE01000057.1:9896-11882 GCA_002395525.1 Ruminococcus sp. UBA4240 | reverse complement strand
GCCTGCCTTGAAAGCGGGAGCCTTCTTTGCAGGGATAACGATCTTCTCCTTGGTCTGGGGGTTGATGCCGTTCTTCTTAGCATGCTCTCTTACCTCGAATGTACCGAAGCCTACGAGCTGTACCTTGTCGCCCTTTGCCAGAGAAGAAGTGATAGCTGCTGTTGTAGCGTTGAGTGCCTTCTCAGCATCCTTCTTGGTAAGACCGCTGCCCTCAGCAATTGCTGTGATGAGATCCTGCTTTGTCATGTTTCATTACCTCCGTATTGGATCATCCTGATCCTGTTTATAATTTTTTCGCTTTCTCCCAATAAAGATCAAGCGTATCTATGTCAAGAGAGTCCATAGACTTCCCTTCACAACCTATCATGTTTTCCGTCTTCTCAAATCTGTCAATGAATTTTTCCGTAGAGCGGGTCAGAAGCAGCTCCGGATCATAGCCGTACTTGCGGACCACATTCACCGCAGAAAACAGCATATCACCCAACTCCTCCGCCAGATGCTCCTCATCTGCGGACTTCACCTCGGCTATCTCGCTTTCAAGAGACACAAGCGCCGATGCCGCATCGGGAAAGTCCATCCCTGCCCGTGCCGCACGCTTGCCCACCTTTGCCGCCCGCATGAGCGCCGGGAATGCAGTGCTTACGCCTTTAAGGGTGTCGGTATAGGTCTTCTGCCCGTGCATCTGCTGCTTTACATTGTTCCAGCTTGAAAGAGCCTCGCCCACCGTATCAGCCTTTACCTCGCCGAATACATGGGGATGACGCTCGATGAGCTTGTGCGTAAGCTCGTTGACTGCATCATAAAAGCCGAAATGCCCCTGCTCCTCTTCAATACGGCAGTGGAACACCACCTGGAGAAGAACATCCCCCAGCTCCTCACGGAGCAGGTCTGTATCACCCTTGTCGATGGCATCGCAGGCCTCATATGTCTCCTCTATGAAGTCCATCCTGATGGACTCGTGGGTCTGCACCTTGTCCCAGGGGCAGCCCTCAGGAGAACGCAGTATCTTCATGACCTCAAGAAGATCGTCAACACCGTACCATTCTTTGAACTGAAAATCCGTCACTTCGGCCTCCGATTTTCAAACAGGCTTTGCTTCCGCTTTCCTTATAGTATATTACCCCATAATGCCGATAAATTCAAGCCCTTTTTTGCATTTTACTGATAAATCGTCATTTTAACAATAAAGCGCCCGATTTATCGGCATAAAATCGTGATAATTACGAAAATCTTTACACTTTGAAGAGTTTTGTATCCGTTTTGTAACAATTAGAAGTCTATCTTTTCTGAAATGTAATCGATGAGATCGTCGATATTCACTCTCTCCTGAGCCATGGAATCCCTGTCACGGACGGTGACACAGTTGTCCTCAAGGGTGTCAAAGTCGTAGGTGATGCAGAAAGGTGTGCCTATCTCATCCTGACGGCGGTAGCGCTTGCCTATCTGGCCTGCCTCGTCATATTCCACATTGAACTTCTTGGCAAGTTTGGTGTACAGCTCTGTTGCAGGCTCTCTCAGCTTCTTTGTGAGCGGGAGGACTGCCGCCTTTATGGGAGCAAGCGCCGGATGCAGATGCATAACCGTTCTTACATCCTTCTTGTCCCCCTCGCCTATCTCCTCCTCGTCATATGCCTCGCAGATGATGGTGAGGAACAGTCTCTCAACACCGAGAGAGGGCTCTATTACGTAGGGCACATACTTTTCGTTGGTCTCAGGGTCAAAGTATTCAAGGTTCTTGCCGCTCTGCTTGATATGCTGATTAAGGTCGTAGTCCGTTCTGTCGGCGATGCCCCACAGCTCACCCCACCCAAAGGGGAAGAGATACTCTATGTCCGTTGTGCCCTTTGAGTAGAACACCAGTTCCTCGGGGCTGTGGTCACGCAGTCTCATGTGATCCTCCTTTATCCCCAGGGACAGCAGGAAGTCACGGCAGTATGCACGCCAGTACTCGAACCATTCAAGGTCGGTGCCGGGCTTGCAGAAGAA
>DGXE01000057.1:9597-9822 GCA_002395525.1 Ruminococcus sp. UBA4240 | reverse complement strand
GAATTCAAGCTCCATCTGCTCAAATTCCCTTACACGGAAGATGAAGTTTCCGGGAGTTATCTCGTTTCTGAAGGACTTGCCCACCTGACCTACGCCGAAGGGTATCTTCTTGCGGGTGGTGCGCTGGATGTTGTTGAAGTTTACGAATATGCCCTGTGCAGTCTCGGGGCGCAGGTATATCTCCGCCTTGGAGTCCTCAGTGACACCCTGGAAGGTCTTGAACAT
>DGXE01000057.1:0-9541 GCA_002395525.1 Ruminococcus sp. UBA4240 | reverse complement strand
GTCTTGAACATCAGGTTGAACTGTCTGATGGAGGTGAAGTCCTTCTTGCCGCAGTTGGGGCACACGATATCGTGGGAGGCTATGTACTCCTCCATCTGGGCATTTGTCCAGCCCGCAGGGTTCTCATCGGAATTGTCCTCGATGAGCTTGTCCGCACGGTGCCTTGTCTTGCAGCTGCGGCAGTCCATGAGAGGATCGGAGAAGCCGCCTATATGCCCTGATGCCACCCAGGTCTGGGTGTTCATAAGGATAGCGGAATCAAGCCCTACATTGTAGGGAGACTCCTGCACGAACTTTTTCAGCCATGCCTTCTTTATATTGTTCTTGAGCTCTACGCCCAGAGGACCGTAGTCCCATGTATTTGCAAGGCCGCCGTATATCTCACTGCCGGGATATACGAACCCTCTGCCCTTGCACAGTGCAACGATCTTATCCATAGTCTTTTCAAAAGCCATTGTAAAGATTCCCCTTTCGGTACATATAAAACAAAGATTATTATATTACGGTTTATCCTTTTTGTCAAGCCCTTTTTCACAGGACGGTCTACTCACTTACGGACTCTGTCCAGAACTGATTGTTGTATATATCCGTAAATCTGTATGTCACAAGGAGCTTCTTGTCCGCTATCTCAATATTGGCAAGGGAAGGCTCCCCGGACACGGTTAGCTGCTCGCCCAGATAGTAGGTGTCCAGATAGCTGCCGTCATAGGCGTAGTAATCGCAGATAAAGTCTATTGCATCCCCGTCCTTTATCTCCGTAAGGCTCTTTGCGGCAACGCCGATGCTCTCATCGTTGTAATCCGTTGCCGCACCTGCGATGTAGCCGTAGGGATGTGCTTCGTCCTCATCGTCAAATACAACTATGAGTTTTACCCGCTCCCCGTTGAGGAATGCGGGGATATAGCCGCTGTACACCTCATGGCCGTTTACGATGCTGGTATCGGTGTAATAGTAAGCCACAAGATGACCGTCCACTGTGAGCCATGTCCTGTCGCTCTCGCACACAAGTTCGTCATCCTCATCGTAGGTAAGGGTGTTGTCAAGGCCTAAGTCCATATAGCCGGTGCCGTCGTCCACAAACATATTCAGGGCTACATCCTCCACCAGCTCCCACTGGGTCCCGGTAAGGGATATGGTCTTGGAGCCGTTCTTGTCCCTCCAGTTGAGAGCGGAGGTATCAAGGCTGTTGACGGTTATGTATTCCGTAAGCTCCTCATCGGGCATCGCCCTGTCGGAGAGGAATGCCCCCGCAAGGCTGCCAAGGCCGCCGAAGCCGCCGGAAAGGGCACTGCTGTCGCCTCCCATGAATGCACTGAGCAGATCTGAGGAGAAGCCTGATGTGGAGCCGCCCCCGATAAGGGAGGAGAAGGGTGAGGTGCTGCCCCCCACAGCTGCCTGGCCTGCCCCCTGGGTGCTGGCAAAGTAGCGTATGCAGCGGGAATACTCGTCGGAAAGGCCTATCTCCTTGTAGGTCTCGCAGGCAGTATCCACATAGGATTTGCGCTGATAGGGGAAGTAGATGGATATGCCGTTTGCATCGGACATGTTGTTGTATCTGTTGTACTTTACAGCCCCCTGTATAGCGGAGATAAGCTCTCTCCCCTCGGAGGTGTTCACCTTCCCGGCAAAATCAGCCAGGTCTATCTGGTCTATCTTTGAGGACTGGGCAAACTCCCTTGTGCTGTAGCGGGCATCGGATACGGTCTTGTAGTCCCGATCCTTGATGAGCCCCGTTATGGAATCAGCAAAGTCAGACAGCTTGGAGGGGACGGTATTTGCAAACTCCGCCAGATCCGTGACGGAAAGGGTGGTCTTCTGCCCCCTGCACTGGGAATTGCAGGCGCTTATAAAGTCATCGGCTATGCTCTTCCCTATCTCAACGGTGGGCATGGAGGTGTTCCTGCTGAGTGAAGTGAGCCAGTTGGTGTAGTACCAGCCGATACCCGGCTCCGTCTCCTCGGAGGCTATCATGTAGTCCGCATAGCTGTCCAGCATGAGGGCAGTTTCCGCAGTTGCCATAAGGCAGGCATCAAAGCCTATAAAGTCAAACTTGACACCGCCCTCGTTCAGGGCACGGGATATCTCCCCCAGATCCATGGCACCTGCGCTCTTGAACTTTTCATCGTAGCCGTAGCCGGATACGGAGCCGCCGCCGTGATCCCACAGGATAAGCTCATACCTGTCCGCAGGGTAATTGGAGGAGCAGTATTTTATGAAGGAGGAAAGGGTGGCAGGGTCGGTCATTGACTTTTCCCCGTCGCTTTCCACCAGATTGGCCATGCTGCCGGAGCCTATTTTGTATATCTGGTTGGTGCTGCTGCTGATGCCATTGGTCTTCCACTGTCGGCAGCCCCCTGTGTATACTATGATATTCACCTTGTCGGAAAGATCCGCATTCGCCATTTCCCGCAGGTCGTTGGTAGCCATGCCGTAGGAGGATTCCAGATCCGTTCCGCACATATACACCATAAGGGTAACGGTGTCGGTGCCGTCCCCACGGATGTTGGTGTACTTGTTGCGGGAGCCGCTTGCCACTGTATTGTCCACCGCCGCAGCCGCAGTGGTCTGCACGCTGTCGGAATAGCCGCCGTTGTCATAATAGCTGTTCTCATCATAGGTATAGCTGCTGTCCGTCCCTGATGAACCCCTGTTCAGAAGCAGGAGCACAATGACTATGATGACGGTGAGTATACCGCCGCCCCCTGCCGCACGGGTGATCCCCCTGCCGGCGGGTCTGTTTGAATGAGGCATCCCGCCTCCAACAGGCCCTGTGCCCAGACCTGAACCTCTCCTGCTGGCATCAACCTTGCCGCTGACTACGTGTTTCTGTCTGCCTGTGGGTCTTTTTCCCGGCATATCCATTCCTCCATCATGTGTACAGTCGGCAGTGCCGACAGAACATCCCTGTGTCTTTCTTCAGCGGATGCAGATCCTTGATGCATCCGAAACTGATTATACCACCCTTTTCCCTGTTTGTCAAAGGAAAAAGGAGGCAAATCCCCTTTTTGAGTGTAAATTTTTTCAGTTCCCCGAAATTATATAAATAATGCACAAAAAGTAAGCTTCGTTTTTGCACAAATTTCTGCATTTGCCATTGAATAATTAGCAATTTATTAAAAAAACCATAAACAAATAAAAATGTGCTTGTGTTATCATAAATAATGCATTTTTGTAAGTCGGAGAATATTATGAACAGATATAAACTGGCAATATTTGATCTGGACGGGACTCTTGTAGATTCCCTTGCAGATCTTGGGAACGCCTGTAACAAAGTCCTTTCGGACAACAGATTCCCCATACACGGCATAGATGACTACCGCTTTATGGTGGGAAACGGTATGCGGACACTTATCGAGCGTGCCCTCCCCGAGGGGGAGAAGACCGCCGAGAACATCGACAGACTCCTTACCCAGATGAATGACACCTACCGGGGGGCATACAATATACACACCCGCCCCTACGAGGGCATTACCGAGCTGCTTGACAGGCTGGCTCAGAGCGGGATAAAGACGGCTGTGGCTTCAAACAAGCCCGATGAGTTCACAAAGACCATAGTACACGAGATGCTGGGCGACCGCTTTACATACATTTCCGGGCAGAAGGACACCTATGAGAAAAAGCCTGCACCCGGCATTATCCTGCACATTATGGATACGCTGGGCGTATCCGGGGAGGAGACCGTCATGATAGGCGACTCCTGCGTGGATATGCAGTGCGCCTCAAATGCGGGGATAGACAGCATCGGCTGCACCTGGGGCTTCCGCCCTGTGAGCGAGCTCAAGGAGAACAATGCGACATACCTGGCAGACACCCCATCGGATATATATGACATTTTGACCGATCCCGGAAAGGAAGATCGTATGAAAGCTAAGGACGTACATCTGCAGTACATTGAAGAGGGTTTTGACGAAAACAGCGTTGTAAACAAGTTTGAGCTGCATCTCCCCGACAACTTCAACTATGCCTATGACATTGTTGATGCCATTGCCGATCTGGAACCTGACAGAAGGGCTCTCATATGGTGTGACGACGAGGGTCACGAGAGGATATTCACCTACGGCGAGTTGAAAAGGCTCTCGAACCGTGCGGCTAACCTGTTCACCGACAGAGGCATTAAGTTCGGCGATCACGTTATGTGTGTGCTCAAGCGCCACTGGCAGATGTGGATAATCGTCCTCGCCCTTGAAAAGATTGGGGCAGTGCTGGTGCCTGTCACCAATATGCTGAAGAAGAAGGACTACATCTACCGCTTCAAAGAGGGCAGCATCCGTGCCATAGTTGCAACCGGGGACGGTGATGTATCCGCCAATGTCGAAGCTGCAACTGCTGAGGCTCCCCTTGACTTCATGTTCATGTGCAAGGGCGAAAAGGAGGGGTGGATCCCCTTTGACAGCCTGCTCATGCAGTATCCCGACACCTTTGACAGGGTACCCACCAATGTGGATGACGACTGCCTCATGTTCTTCTCATCAGGCACCACAGGCTATCCCAAGATGGTAATGCATTCCCACAGATACGGTGCCTCCCACATCCCCACCGCAAAGTACTGGCATCACCTGAATGAATACAGCATCCACTTCACCATTGCCGAAAGCGGCTGGGGCAAGTTCTTCTGGGGCAAGTTCTACGGACAGTTCGCCGTTGCCGCAACTGTAATGGCATATGACTTCACCAAGTTCAAGCCCGCCGATGTACTGAAGATAATCGAGAAATACAAGGTCACCTCCCTGTGTGCCCCCGCTACCATATACCGCTTCTTCATCAAGGAGGGCATGGGCGGATATGACATATCCTCCCTCCAGTATGCCTGCACCGCAGGTGAGGCCATAAATGCGGAGGTATTCAACAAATTCCGTGAAGCAACAGGCCTGCATCTCATGGAGGGCTTCGGTCAGACTGAGACTGTGCTCGTAATAGGCAATCCCTACAACACCAAGACACGCTCCGGCTCCATGGGCAAGGCAATGCCCATGTTTGACGTGGTGATAGTGGATCCTGACGGCAAGGAGCTTCCTCCCAACGAGGTAGGCGAGATATGCATACGCCTCAGGAAGGACGGCCCCAACAACGGTCTGTTCAAGGGCTATGTAAACAACCCGGAGGCAAATGCCAAGGCATTCTCCAACGGGCTCTACCACACAGGCGACACTGCCCGCCGTGACGAGGACGGATACTTCTGGTACGTAGGCCGTGTGGACGATGTGATAAAGTCATCGGGCTACCGTATAGGCCCCTTTGAGATAGAATCCGTGCTCATGGAGCATCCGGCTGTCCTTGAATGTGCCATCACCGCCGCCCCCGACCCTGTAAGAGGTCAGGTGGTAAAGGCTACCGTGGTGCTTACACAGAAGTACAGGGCGCAGGTGGGCGAGGCCCTTGCCAAGGAGCTGCAGAACTACGTCAAGTCCAACACAGCTCCCTACAAGTACCCCAGGATAGTGGAATTCGTTGATGAGCTGCCAAAGACCATCAGCGGTAAGATACGCAGAGTCGAGATACGTCAGAAGGACGGTATCAATAAATAATGAGGAAAGGGGCGGCACAGGCTGCCCCTTTTGTGAGGCCACAATGAGCATATTTGACATATTCGACAAGATAAGCCGTGACACCGCCCCCAAGGCCCCTGTGGAGTACATCATCGCAGGTCTGGGGAACCCGGGGCTAAAGTACGAGAACTCCCGCCACAATGCGGGCTTTATGGTGGTGGACAACCTTGCAAAGAGGGAGCATTTTGACATAAAGAAGCTGCAGTTCAAATCCCTTACGGGAGAAGTGACCCTTAACGGCAAAGGCTGCCTTGTAATGAAGCCCTCCACCTTTATGAACAACTCCGGAGAGGCCATAGTACAGGCAATGAACTTCTACAAGGTGCCCATTGAAAAGGTCATCGTCATCTGTGATGACATCAACATGGAGCCGGGGCGGCTGCGCATACGCAAGAAGGGCTCCGACGGCGGCCACAACGGGCTAAAATCCATAATCTACCTGACAGGCTCGGATGAATTCCCCCGCATCAAGGTGGGGGTGGGGCAAAAGCCCTCCAAGGACTATGACCTGGCTGCATGGGTACTGGGGAGCTTCCCCCCGGAGGCACTGCCTGCACTGCACACCGCCGCAGACAACGCCTGTGAAGCCCTCGCCCTCATGGTGGACGGCAAGACCGATGCTGCCATGAACCTTGTGAACGGAAAATAAGCAGTCTCCGTCACATCATCATTTCATTCAACATAAAAAAGCACCGCACATCAAGCCGATGTGCGGTGTTTTGTATCTGTGGGTGTGTTTACTCTGCTGTGGCTATGTCGGACTTTGTGACCTTAGTCAGCTTACCGTTTACGGATGCCCTTACCACATAGCCTGTGTCGGTGGACTTGGCGGCTATCCTTGCAGCGGTCTTAGTCGTGGTGCCTGCCTTTACAAACTTTCCGCTTGCATTTACACGGTAGATCACGTACTTATCCGCATTTGCTACCTTGTTCCACTTTAAGAGGATCTTACCGTCCTTTGTGACAGCGGCTTTTACTGCGGGCTTGTAGTAGACCCTCAGATTTGCCTTGTAGCCCTTTGGAGCGGAATAGGTGCTGCCGTTCCTTGTGTACTTTAAAGTGAACTTGTAGGTCACACCGTTCTTTGCGTTTTTGAGTGTTACCTCGGTGCCCTTTGTCTCGGTCAGCTTTACAGCCTTGCCATTCTTCTCAACGTAGAGGATGTAGCTGTCCGCATTCTTTATCTTCTCCCAGCTAACGGTTACGCTGTTGTCGTCGTTAAGGACTGCCCACATCTTGGGTGTTATCTCATCGGTGCTGCTTACAGTCACTTCCGGCTGTGCTGTGCCGGAGGGTACTCTTGCTGTGCCGGAGGAAATGCGGGGAGCACCAATAGCCGGAGTCTCAACCCACAGCGCCTTCACGGTCATGTCATATGCGGGCATCTCTGCGGGTATCTCAGTATCCCAGCCGATAAAGGCATAGCCCTCCCTCATGGGATTCATGGGTGCGATGACCTTTGTGCCGTAGTCCTGCACAATAGGAGCTATGTAGCTGCCGCCGTTGGAGTCAAAGGTGATGGTGTATGTGTTTGTGTCCCATACGGCTGTGAAGGTCATGTCCTCTGCGGGAACGGTCTCAGGAACTTCCGGATTCCAGCCCATAAAGGTGTGACCCTCCCACTGGATGTCGGGGATGTAATCGGTGAGGTTTGTGCCATAGTCAAGCACATACTCGGAGTGACTGCCGTTGTCGTCAAAGGTCATGGTGTACTGGTTTACCTGCCACTGTGCGGTAAAGGTCATATCTTCGGCAGGAACAGTCTCAGGCACCTCAGGGCTCCAGCCCATGAAGGTGTGACCTGTCCAAGAGATCCGGGGGATGTATTCCGCAAGAGCTTCACCGTATTCAAGCTGGCTTTCGTATTCGTTGCCATTGTCAATGAAGGTGATGGTGTAGGTGTTTAACTGATATACAGCCTTCAGGGTGATATTGGCGGTAAGAGGTGCGGAGAAGTCATACTCTGCTTCGCCGTCTGCTGACCAGTAAAGGAAGGTGTAGCCTGTCTTTTCGGGGTCTGCTGCGGGTGCGCTCACGGTCTGGCTGTAGGAAAGCTGCTGTGAAGCAGGTGCGGGCGAACCGCCGTCAGTGTCGAACCGGACGGTCAGCTTGCTGCCGGTGTTTATCACCACGTCAGCCGCAGGAGATGCGTTGTAGTTTGCATTTTCCTTGTAGCGCACATTGTAGGTGCCGGCCGGAAGATTGGCTATGGTGGTGCCTGTAACGGAGGTGTAAGCATTGGCTGAGGCGGACTTGTACTCCATAGCGTTGGTAACGCCTGTGATAGTGCCGTCTGCCTTGCCGTCGATAGTCTCATTGGTGGAGGAAACCACGGGTGCGGACTGTGAACCCTTTTCGATGGTGAAGGTCTTTTCGCCGCTTACAATATAGTTGCCGCCGGTCTTGTCGGTGATAGTAACTTTTGCTGTTCCGGCATTTGTGTTGTTGGAGTACTCAACATTATATTCACTTGCGGGGATAGTTGTTGTTCCGTCCTTGACTGTCACTGTCGGCTGCTTTGCGGTGCCGTCATAGGTGAAGCTTTCAGGGGAGAGGGTTATTGTGGGGGTGTCCACGGTCTTGGGAGTTATTGTGAAATCCACGGAAGCCGTAGCCGCGCCGTCGCCTGTACCCGCAGTGACCTTTGCGGTGTATGTACCCGCATCAACGGGAGCGGAATCGAGCTTTGTTGTTCCGTTATAATATTCTATTGTGTAAGTGCCGGGGAATGCTGTGGTGTTGTAGCCTGTGGAGAGTGTCGCTGTCTTTGCTGTGCCGTCATAGGTGAGGGCTGTCGGGGCGCTTATCGTAAGGGTAAGACCCTCGGTGATGTCGCAGGTGCCTGTGCCGGTGCAGTTTGCTGTTATAGTCGCGCCGCTTGCGTTATAGCCCCATGTGTGGGTGTGGGTAGCAGCAGTCACCTCCGGATAATATATCATATCATAATAGTTGGTAAAATTATGTTTCAGTTCACCCAAACTAAAATAATTAACCACAAGGCTTACCAAGTCACTATATCCACTTTGGAGAACGTAATATGTATCTTCTGATATAGCATACACAACTACGAATATAGCATCACCATGTGCTTGCATGTGTGCTGCATAAGCAGGTGCCAGCGTTGCTTTATTAGCTTCTACCCAAGCTCTCGCCTGTTCTTCCGTGTATGAAGGTATGTTGGGGAGATTGGTTTCAAGTTCCTCCGCACTTGTGGCTCTTACGAAAGACACGTCGGTGGTTGCGGGGGTAGAGGAGCCCACCGTAAATGTCTTAGACGTAGAATCAAACGTCACCTTGCTCAAATCAAGCTTTAAAGCGGGGCGAACATCTAACCCAGTTTTCACATCCACATCAGTAACGATGCCCTTGTAACTCACGCCCGCTGCATAGGAGATATGATCAGCAGAATCATAATGAGCGTTGCGAAGCCACCAATTTCCCGCACCTTTTCTGACATCGACTGGCAGGGCTTTCGCCTCATCTGTACTTAGCAGCCAAAGCTTTGCCCCAGTAACGTTCACATCCGACAAACTAACAGCCACAATTGCATCTGCAACACCTGCAAAGTTGTTGCCTGTGGTTATCAAATTATCCAAATACCCTTTAACATCAGAGCTGCTGTAATCAGTCGAGCTTTCAGCAAACTTACTTGAGCCAATATTTCCTTTTGCCAGCAAGGTAACTGAACCGGCGCTCGCGGCTGTGGAGTCATCCGCTATGATATACCAGTCAATGTTATTAAATTTGACTACTTTGTTCGTCAAAGTTTCGGCAGTATCAGTATCGGTAACCAAATAACTGCCATACGTGGTATCCGCATACGCCGTCAGGCTCATTCCCACCATGCACGAAATAATCATGCACACCGACAGGAACATACTCATAAATCGGCTTGAACCGGTTTTCGTCATATCCATTCCTTCTTTCTTATTTGTTATGCAAAAACGCCCGTGAACCCCTGTGCAAGTCACACAGCGGTCACGGGCGCATAAGCC
>DGXE01000060.1:11961-15705 GCA_002395525.1 Ruminococcus sp. UBA4240 | reverse complement strand
TCAACAGCGACGGCATGAAACAGGTATTTCCTAACGAGACACAGCGGTTACAACACATCTTTGAGCATCAGGTATATGGGCTTGCACCGACTGAGATCATTTATCAGATAGCTCTGCACTTCATTCTTGGATTTGAGGGCGGAGAGCTGATCGAGAAACATCATCTGCGCCAGTGTGATGCACTGCCATTGGCTAAGGACGGGACATTGGAAGCAAAGTTGGATAGTATTTTCGGATAAGGCTTATATATAAAACGAAAAAGACAGATACCTCTCGTGGAAGTATCTGTCTTTTGTTATTATATATCGATTCAAATTATCATTTAATTAATTCAGTTAAAAACATAATAAACTCATCAGCTTGAAATAGTATTTGCTCATACACATCAATTAATGACTTTTCATCAATATTGAACTGCTTACTAATCTTATCATATTTCTTTCCTTTTCTATGCCCTGTTCCTGTAGAACGCAATTCTTGTAGATTTCTAAGAAAAGAAATATGTTTTTCATAATCAGTTGCACCGTTTTCGGACAGCCAAGTTTGTAGTTTACTTATTCCACGAATTGTTTTTCCATTATTGTCTTCGGGAGTAGAAATGATAAGCATTTCTTCATTTAGTGAATCAATAATGCATTTAACAAGTGATAGAACAAGAGTATCGAATTCTTCCTGACCATTTGATGAAGGAATCCTAATATTATCGAGATTGTACTTATCCTTAGAAGTCAACTCCTTGAAAATACACCAGTTGTATTTACCCTCCCATTTTTTCTGTAAGGCGTTATAATCTCTTTTGAATTTCAAATCAATTACATTGGGTTCAGCAGGAATGTTACACATATCCCTCATAATTGCAGTTTTACTTGGCTTTTCATCACATAGAACATTATAGCTTTTCCAATGAAGCTGTTCATCTTCAGGCAAGTCACGTCCCAAATCTCCTAAATATGCAGCAACATACCATTTATGATCATTATCAATCTCCATACTCCACAGATATCCACAAGATAGCCTTCCATCGGTAACTTTATAAAGGTCAGGACGCTTTATATACTTATCAAGCACTTCACGTTTGAAAAATACAGGTGTTAAATAATGAGGCGCACCTGGATTAGCTCCAAAATAATTAGATAACTTATCAGGATTTGAAGTATATGTTAAATCGTTGCCGTTTTCATCGCATCCAATGATGTATTCAACATAATCTCGTTTCTTCTCATATGGGAAATAACCACATTCAGAAACTGGTAGTGGCATTATCACTTTCTTGCCAAGTAATCTGCTAAAAGTGTAATGACCAAAGGTTGCGTTTTCATCTCCATATAATTCATATATCAAAGATGTATCTTTGTATTCTTCATTAAGTTTCGATAGTTTGTTTTCAGCTAACAGACCGGATATTTCATATCTAATGTCAAAAAACAATACTATTCCCATTTGTTTAGCAGCAGCATAGCGTTTTAGGTACTTAATATTGACAAAGACTTTCTCGTTATCTATAATACGAACCGCTTCATCGCAGTTACCGCTTTCTAAAACGGCATAATATGTATTGTTTTGACTATCGAAATACATATTATTCAACAGGCGGAATTCTTCACCGACCTCAACATAGTTTTTCTTTACTCCATAAAACTCTCTATAAAACAACAATGGTTCAATATAATCACAAAGAGAAGAATATCTATGATATTGTGTATCGTCACCAAAACAAATGAATCCCGGAAAACAATCTGTATTCGATGAATCCCATTCAGGAGAAGACAGTACCTCTTCCAAATGATCAATTGAAAATAAACAACACCAAAAGCTTGCCTGGGCATTATGGAGAGAGCGTTCTCCAGCTACTTGTATCCACTGTTCTTTACCATACGTTCTCATTAAGTATTCAATGTTTTCTCTTTGAAAGTAATCGTGCATATAATCATCTCCTAAGCTATGTATTGTATATCAATCATACCATATTTTAGTCTATAATTCAAATCAATTTGAATAAAACAAAAAGCAGATACCCCCCTATAAAGAAGCATCTGCATTTTGTTTTCATAGCTCGCTGTTTTGGTCTTAATATAGTAGTTTGGATTATACTGCTATATCAGCGCCGCCCTTTAGGGGGGCTTTTGTTTATCTGTCAGCTGTTTTTGCGCAGCTCATAGAATGGCTGCAGCCACTCGGGCTGTTCCGATACATTCAGCTTTTCTATGCTCCTTTTTCCGAGCCGCCTGTCCAGAACTGCAAACATCCTTACTATGGGATCATTTGAGATGATACTGTCCCGTATATCACTGTTCCTGTATTTTTCCAGTGCGGTGCAGAATTCCTCATCTGTGTATTCTGTCCTCATGCTCATGGGATATTTCTCCAGTGTTTCCCAGAAGCCCGCCCAGTATTCATGAACGCCGAAGGGTGAGGGATTACCGGAAAGTCCCTGTTCTATGAAGTATGAATTGACCGTTTCCCAGGAAAAGTGCTTTACCTGTATGCCGTCGATACACACCTCAAATATGTGGCAGTTATCCATACCCACATATCTTGTGCAGCCGTATCTCACTCTGCCCCGAAGGCTCTCGGCTGTCATCTCTTCTTCGAGGTATTTTCTCATACCGCTCCATGAGCCAAGTTTTTTCCCCATGTCTTCATCTCCTGCCTTTTGTACCTATTATACCGTACCCGTGGTCTTGTCAACAAAAACGCCATAGAACATCTGACATGATCAGATGAACTATGGCGCTGTCTGTCAGCACCCGTAAAACACGGAGTGCAGCTTTACATCATTTTTACGGATCAGACACAGCCCTGAGCCTTCATAGCCTCAGCAACCTTCAGGAAGCCTGCGATATTCGCACCTGCCATGTAGTTGCCTTCCATGCCGTATTCCTTTGCTGCGCTGTCGCAAGCCTTGAATATGGATACCATGATGCCGTGAAGCTTTTCGTCAACTTCCTCGAATGTCCAGGAAAGTCTCTCGCTGTTCTGGCTCATCTCAAGACCGGAGGTTGCAACGCCGCCTGCGTTTGCAGCCTTTGCAGGACCGTAGAGGAGACCGTTTGCAAGGTAGGTGTTGATAGCGTCGGGAGTAGAAGGCATATTAGCGCCCTCGGATACACACCAGCAGCCGTTGTTTACAAGGATCTGAGCGGACTCGCCGTCGATCTCGTTCTGAGTAGCGCAGGGGAGTGCGATGTCGCACTTGATGGTCCAGATGCCCTTGCAGCCCTCGGTGTAGGTAACGTTCTTGTGGGATGTTCTGTTAAGGTACTCCTTGATGCGTCCTCTCTCAACTTCCTTGATCTGCTTTACAACGTCAAGCTCGATGCCGTCGGGATCGTGGATGTAGCCGTTGGAGTCGGAAAGTGCAACTACGTTTGCGCCGAAGGACTGAGCCTTCTCGGTAGCGTAGATGGCAACGTTGCCGGAGCCGGAGATAACTACTGTCTTGCCGTCAAAGCTCTTGCCGTTGGCAGCCAGCATCTCCTTGGTGAAGTAGCACAGACCGTAGCCTGTAGCCTCGGTTCTTGCGAGAGAGCCGCCGTAGGTGAGACCCTTGCCGGTGAGAACGCCAACAAACTCGTTGCGGAGTCTCTTGTACTGACCGAACATATAGCCTATCTCTCTTGCGCCTGTGCCGATGTCGCCGGCAGGAACGTCAGTGTCAGCGCCGATGTGCTTGGAGAGCTCAGTCATGAAGGACTGGCAGAAACGCATAACCTCTCCGTCGGACTTGCCCTTGGGGTCAAAGTC
>DGXE01000060.1:0-11886 GCA_002395525.1 Ruminococcus sp. UBA4240 | reverse complement strand
CCCTTGCCGCCGCCCATGGGGAGAGTGGTAAGGCTGTTCTTGAATACCTGCTCAAAGCCCAGGAACTTGATTATACCTATATATACAGAAGGATGAAGTCTGATACCGCCCTTGTAGGGACCTATAGCAGAGTTGAACTGGATCCTGAAACCACGGTTTACCTGGACCTTGCCGTTGTCATCTACCCAGGGTACTCTGAATATTATCTGTCTCTCGGGCTCAACTATTCTCTCGAACACGCCTGCATCAATGAGATCCTGTCTCTTTTCAGCAACAGGCTGGAGTGTCTCGAGAACCTCGGTAACGGCCTGTATGAATTCGGGCTCGCCGGGATTTCTCTTTTCAACTCTTTCGAGCAGTTCCTTAAGATACTGATTTGTTAATGCCATTGGTCAACATCCTCCTTGATTTTATCCGTACTTGACGGGCTATATTATCTCAGCCCTATCATTATATCATATGAATCCGGTTTTTGCAAGATGTAAAACGAAAAATTGCAAAATAAAATGCTGTGGGTTTTTAGTTATATTAAACAAACTCACTTCATAAGGGAGTATATCTCACTCTTTTTAAAGCCTGTGAGACGGGCGGCCTCCTTGGCGGAGTCGGTGGGGCGCATACCGTTCTCTGCAAGCTGTTTTGCATAGGCGACTGCATCCTCTATGGTGTATTCAGCGGTGTCATCATCCTGGACAAAGCCCTCCACTACAAGGACATATTCCCCCTTGGGGGTCACGTTCTCATAGTAGGCTGCAGCCTGAGAGAGGGTGGTTCTTTGTACACTTTCATGTATCTTTGTGAGCTCATGGCACAGTGATATGCGCCTGTCCCCGAAGATGTCCAGCATATCTGCAAGAGTCTGTTTCAATTTATGCGGTGCCTCGTAGAAAATAAGTGTGTGGGGATCTCTTGCAAGGGCGGTAAGATGTGCATACCGCTGCTTTTTTGCAACTGAAAGGAAACCCTCAAAGGCAAAGCGTGTGGCATCAAGACCGCACAGAGCCGCAGCCGTGGCAACAGCCGTAGGCCCCGGGACTGATTCAACGGGTATGCCCCTTTCATAACAGATGCCGATGAGCACCGCCCCGGGGTCGGAAATGCAGGGCATACCCGCATCCGTGACCATGGCACAGTTCTCACCTGCGGCTATCCTGTCCGCCGCCCTTGTGAACACATCCTCGTGGGAGTGCTCGTGACAGCTCACAAGGGGCTTTTTGATGTCAAAGTGATTGAGCAGCTTCAGTGTCACACGGGTATCTTCCGCACAGATGAAATCCACTTCGGAGAGTATCCTCACTGCCCTGTATGTCATGTCTTCCAAATTTCCGATGGGAGTGCCCACCACATATAGCTTGCCGCTCATAGTCCACCCTCCGTCTGTATGCTCTGGCTCCATAGCTCCTTCAGCCTGTCGCTGATGCCGCCTTTGTCCATGTATATCTGGGGGAGTACCTTCATAAAGCTCTTTCCGCCCTTGGTGCCGTCTATGAGGAACAGCCAGGGGGCAGTGTCTGCGGAGCCTGATACAAAGCGAAGTCTTTTGGGCTCTATACCGCTGTTTCTCATGGCACAGACCACATCTGCAAGCCGCTCCGGGCGGTTGCACATACAAAGGCGTCCCCCTGTTTTAAGGAGCTTGTAGGCACCGGCGCATATGTCCTCAATATTGCACAGTATTTCATGGCGGGCGATGCGCTGTGCCTCATTAAGGCTCTCTATGCCCGCATTTGCTGCCTTGTACGGGGGATTGCAGGTGACAAGGTCAAAGCTGTTGTTAAGAAGGGGCTCATGGAGCGCCTTGATGTCCATGAGCAGGGGAGTTACATTGTCAAGGCGGGAATCCTCCACAGTCATGGTAAACTGTTCAATTGCCTGCTCCTGGATATCAACGCCGTATATCTCCCTGCTGGAATAGAGCTTTTTTATCAGCACGGCGATTATGCCGCAGCCTGTACCCAGGTCGCACACCTTATCCTTTCTGCGTGCTTCTGCAAAATCCGCCAGCAGAAAGGCATCGGTGCCGAAGGTATGCTCCGGGGAGACATACAGCTTACAGTCCTTTCCTATGTATTCGTGATCATATCTGTTCATTCATTTGCTCCGTTTTTTTTTACAGGGCTTGAAAATCATTTTTTGTTGTGGTATAATCAAAAAACGATGGCACCGGACATCCTGTGCCATGTAGTTCATTGACGGCTTATGCCGCTGCCAGATCATGTAAAGAGGTATGTGTATGAAGATCGAAGAATTAAGAGAAGTATTCTCCCATGACCGCTACGCCTATAATACAGGCTGCTTTATTGAGGAAGTAGGGGAGGGGTACTCCAGATGCTCCGTTATACTGGGAGAAGACCATAAAAACGCAATGGGGGGTGTTATGGGGGCAGTCTATTTCACTCTGGCGGACTTTGCCTTTGCAGTGGCATCCAATCAGGAGAAGATGAACACCATGTCCGTAAGCTCCAATATATCCTTCCTAAATGCCTGCAAGGGCACAAAGCTCATCGCCGAAGCAAGATGTGTCAAGGACGGCCGCACCACCTGCTGTTATGAGATAGACATCTCCGATGACACAGGCAGGAAAATAGCATTGGTGGTCATAACCGGGGTGCACGTTGGGTGATCAGTCCCTATCGGTGCCGTCCTTGTTCTTACCGTACATGAGTATGGCCTTTACATCTATCTCCCTGTAGGTAAGCTCATATGTGATGTATATTACAGCAGGGGAGATAAGGGTGAGGAGCAGCAGTCCCGCAAGACCTGCGGGTGCAAGGTGCTCTATGGTCCTGTTGGCGGTGAAAAGGTCGTACCATGGCAGGCACTGTATATTGAGCAGAAGGTATTTGCCCACAAAGTCAGGCACTGCTCCAATCTTGGACAGGAGCAGTATTATCCACAGAACATATTGCCCGAGGGGGGTGGTCAGTGCCATAAACAGCCCCGCCCTTGGGTCTCTTTCTGCGCTGTGAAACTTCACAGCGTTTTTGTCTTTCTGTGCACATTTGTACGCAAAGTTGAAGTATAGCCCGTTTACAAGCACTAAGGTTGCAAGTCCTGCAAATATCCTTGCAAGCATGAATTTCTGCATGGGCACAAAAAAGCACAGTATGAATACAAAGCAGATGATCTCCCCGGCAAGGCTCCACAGTATACCTTTAAGGGCACGAAAATACCATTTCTCGTACATAAGCTCTTCCTATCTGATGTTTACGTGTTCCAGGGACTGTCGCAGGACAGAGGAGAATGCAGGCACATCTATTACGTGTATCTCCCCCTTTTTGGTGCAGGTGGCGTTTATCACCCTGTGTGCTGCGAAAAATTCCGCCGCCATGGAGGAGGACATCTCCACCACTCTGCCGATGTTGCTGACAAGGGCATATACATTGTTGCCAAGAGGGGAGGTGTAGCTGTAAAAGCAGTAGTACACGGAGGATACCTTGCCTTCCTCATAGGATAGCTTTGCCAGTGCCTTTTTGCTGTCGGTTATCTTGATAACGCTGTTTTCCAGCTTGGCATTGACGATGCTCCTTTTTACCACAAGTCCCATCATGTCATGCTGTGAATAATATGACACTGCCTTTTTGTCGCTGTCATACACCACAAAATCTATGGCACCGTCTTCATCGGTGATCTTACATATAAGATACTGCATATATTCTCCTGACATCAGCAGGGCTATGCCCCGTTTCATTCTGTTATCTTTTTTCTAAAAGCCGTTTCACTATCTCTTATATCAAAAAGCTAAAGACCGATGTAAGAGCAATGCTCTGTTACGAAATTCTTGCTTCTTGCCTCTTGCTTCTTGATTGCATAAAAACCTATAGCAGGATCGGGGAGATCCTGCTACGGATTGTTATACACGTACCAGAGAGGGCTTCTGTACCCTGTTGTTCTTCAGGTTCTTGTAGCCGTAGAATACAACTTCCTTTATGGGTCCCTCCACCTCGGGCTTGCTCTTTGCAAAGAAGGCGTTCTTTCTTTCCTCCCTGCTCATTACCTTCTCGTGGATCTCCTCATTGAACGGCTCGCCGGGCTTGGTGTCAAGCACCTCATAGAGAGGAGTTTCATAGCTGCTGTTGTGGAAGTCAAGGAGATACTCGAATATGGAGCTGAGTGTCTTCACATCGGTGAAGTCCTCACGCAGTATCTTCTGATAGGTGAAATCCCAAAGAGCCTGGATATGACCCAGCTGTGCGCCGGAGGAAAGGAAGCTGCGGACTGTGGAGTTTTCGGGGAATACGTCCTTGAGCCCTTCCCTTGTCTGGGGAGTGAGGTTCTTGTACTGCTCGAATACGGAGGTAAGATCCCCGAATGTGGCGTTGTATGCCTCCATTTCCCTGTTAAGGCGTTCAAGCTCCTCTGTCTTTTCGGATATGGTCTTGTTCCTCTCGGCTACATTCGCAGTAAGTTCTTCATTGTGGTTTTTGAGGGTCTGGGCGTAATTGCCTATCTCGGATATCTGCTCATCCCTTGTGGCTACAGCCTGGTTCAGCTGCTCATTCTGTGCTGTCAGCTCATTCACCTGCTGTGAAAGAGGATCTATCTGAGTGCGCATCTCTGCGATCTCAGTCTCCTTCTCGGTGAGTATCTGTCTTGCGTTCTCCACTTCCTGTGCATAGGCATTGGCGGTCTCTGCGTACTCGTTTATCTTGTCACGCAGCACCAGCAGGCTCTGTACCTGGGAGTTGAGGGTGCCGATGGAGTTGTTCTTCTCGGAAAGCTCCTCCTGCATGGTGGCAAGCTTCTGTGCCAGATCCATGGCACTCTGCTCTGCGCCTGCGGCTCTGTCGGCAGCCTTCTGTGCTGCATTTCTCTGCACATCCAGCTCTTCCAGGGCAGCCTTGGTCTTGGCCTCGTTATCAGCTATCTTGATGGCTTCATCAGCCTTGTAGGTATCGTATTCCTTTTTCAGCTCGTCAAATGCAGAGGCCTTTTCTTCAAGCTCCTTCTTTACCTTTTCGGCATCGGCGGCAGCAATGGTAGCCTTGCCTTCAAGCTCGGCTATCTTGTCGTTGAAGGTCTTTTCCTTTTCACCTGCGGCAGCTTCGGCATCTTCGGTCTTCTTTGTAAGTTCATCAATATCTGCCTTCAGCTTTTCGATCTGTTCGTTTGCAGCAGCAGCGGCATCATCCTTCTGCTTGCCGTTGGCCTTCTCGTTTTCAAGCTCTTCCGTAAGGGCATTTATCTTTTCGTTGAGACGGCCTATCTCCGCCAGCTTTTCGGAGCCTGTTGCATCAAGCTGCTTCTTCATGTCCTCAGCAGAGGCATTGAGGGAAGCCACCTGAGCTTTGAGAGCTTCTGCGGAGGCAGTGGCCTCGGACAGCTTTGCAGCCTTGTCTGCGGCATCGTCTTCCTTCTCCTTGAGCTGTGTGCGGAGCTTTTCAAGCTCTTCATTGAGGCTTGCAGTCTTTTCATCACCGGACTTGGCGGCAGCAGAGATGCTCTCCTCCATTTCCTTTACCTTAGCTTCAAGCTCCTCTACACGCTTTGTGCGCACAAGGAGATCCGCCTTGGCCTGTGCCTCCTGTACGGAGGTCTCGTCGAATTTTATCTTCAGATCGCTGTACTTGCTCTCGGCAGAGGCAGCATCATCCTTCAGCTGCTGTTCAAGCTTAGCGATCTTATCTTCAAATTCCTTGATCTTTTCAGACACATCGCCTTCACTGAGGGTCTTCATGATTTGTGTCCTGACTTCTTCATCCTTCAGGCTGTCTAAAAGCAGCTGACGAAATTCATTGATTTCCATACATCACTCCACCGTTCTGTTCAAGCTGATTTGGATGGACAGCAAGATCCATCAAGCAATACATAAATTATAACATTATTGAACGGATTTGTCAAACACTTTTTGTTAAAAATAACAAATTGCGCTGATAAAAAAATCGGGGCTCTTTATGGTGATTTTTCACAATCAGTGTCAGCGGCTTCGGGGAGGAAGGATCATGCCGTGGGACTGTCTGTTACTGTGATGACAACAGCTTCCTCCACGGATTCCGAATTGGAGCCTGTTGCGGAAACGTACACCTTAATGGTGCAGGGCTCTTCTCCTACATAAATGCTCTGGTTGTCGGCTGCAATGGCTGCATCGCCGGGCAGACCCTCTGATGTCTGATATATGCTCATCTGTACTGCCTTCTCCACCTTGGCAAGGCGGTCTATGGTCAGTGTTTCCCCTGTATTGACGGTAATGTTCTCATAGGGGGTGATGACAGGCACCCTGTTCATGTAGTCTGCGACCCCGTATATGATTACTGCCGCTCCCACGGCCATAAGTACCGCAAGTATTATCAGTATTGTTTTTATTGCTTTTTTCATTTTCATCCTCCTGGCTGTACGCCTTCGTCTATCCTGTATATACATTGGTTTTCATCGTAAAACATACGGTAGTATCGTTTCAGGTGATCCGGGTCTATGTCAAGGATACCACCTGAGAAAATGCCCCCGTTGTCGGTATAGATATAGTATGCGGCATATGAGCCTGTCATCAGGTCAAACTCCCCGTATCTCTCCCGTACCTCGGCAAGGCTTTTGCCCTTTACCCACACATCGTTGTATTTGTAATAGGTAGGGTGCAGGGCATAGAACACCCCGGCCGCCCCTGTCAGCAGTATTGCTGCGGACAGGGCAACAATAGCCTTTTTCATCCTGCTGTGTCCTTGTCTATCGCTGCTGCGTGTACTGCACACTCAACATCGGCGGCGGATGCGGCTCTGACATCGGAGAGTGCCGCCTCTCCCTTTTCTTTCAGTGCAGTCATGATGATCTGCCTGTCCGTGTCATCAAAGCGGTCTGCTTTTTTGTACATCACATTTGCACTTTCGCTCGAAAGGAGGGCGGTTTCACGGATGTCAAGGGAGGTAAGCTCCCCGGAGAGATACCTGTCCGTGTTGTATTCGGTGATGACAGTATCCACACACCCGAAGCTGAGTAGACCGAACATTACCACAAACACAGCGGTCAGGGGCTTGAAAATGTTTAAAGAGGGCTTTGCCGCCCAGATGCACAGCACAATGAATACCATCCCCAGCAGCACCATGAACCAGCTTGTGTATACTCTCAGGCGGGTAAGGCTGTATACGGCGATGTAGAGCACCATTTTCGACATGGCGGTGAATATGAGACCTATGGTCATGACAGAGAGCACAGCGGTCATAATGCGTATGCCCTTTGATACAGTGCCGTCCTCCCGTCTGCCGAAAAGGCGCATCGCCGCTATCATGCAAAGGTCTATGACACTTACCTTGCACAGTTCAAAAAAGCCTTCCCTTGCATATTCCGAGTAGGAGGCCGCCCCTGCAGGGAGTATCATGTTAAAGGCGGATATATTGTAGCTCAGCTGTGAGAAAAAGAATATCACATATACTATGCAGAGGGGTATCACCGCAAACACGCACAGAGTGGAGGGGGCTATCCTCATAAGTGAAAAGCTCTTTTCCAGCTCCTCATCCCTGCCGGGCGAGGATATGCCCTCCCTTGCGGAATCAAGCGCTCCGAAGAACCACAGCCCGATGGGTATGCCCAGTGCCGCCTGGATGACAAATATCACTGCCTTGCTCAGAAACCCGTCAAATATAGAGGATATTATTACGGAAAACCTGGTGTCCGCATCGGAGAGAAGCCCTGTGACTATGACCGTAGGCACAGCCGCCGCTGCAAGCCCCGCAATGGCAAGGACTGCGTTTTTAAGGCTCTTTTTCCCGCTGCTGTACTGCTTTGCAGCTATGGGCGCCGCACTGAGATTTGAAAGGGGCATTATGGTCAGGGCGGAAAGGGCATCCACCGGGAAGAAGCGGCTCATGCCGCTTTTCCTGCCGGCACAGGCGAAAAGATCGTACATAAGCACTATAACGACGAATACCATGTCAAGGAACTTTATGCCTCCGTTGCCGCTTATGGCTGTATTTGCCGCAAAAACAAGGCACATCACCACACGCAGGATATGCATTTTCCCATGACCCTTCCCAAGGTACAGCACATCCAAAAGTACCATTGCTATAAGTGTCAGAAACGCTCCGAAGCCCACTGTCAGCTCTCCGCAGTAATCAAGGGCAGTAAACATGGGAGCCAGTATCAGCTTTATGCACATAAAGCCGCATACAGCCGCTGCTGCTGCAAAGCCGAAGTCACGGGGGGAGAATTTCCTCTCCGGGGCAGGTGCGGCGACCTGCTGTGTATAAACGGGGACCGTCCCCTGTATATTCATGTTTTCCATATGCTCTCCTTTACATTCCGGTGTATTCAGCACTGCCGTCCGTGCGGTCGATTATCACTGAATCTGTTCTGATGTGGTGTATAAAGAAGTTTGAATCAGTTATGTATATCATCACATCGTGACTGTTCAGCTTTTCCTTCATCTCCGGGGACATATGCACATATATATCGGCGTTCTTGCTGTCTTTTGCCATGCTTTCGGCTGTCTTCCATGTTTGCTCAGGTATGGTACCGTTTATGTAATCCTTCCCCGTGAATGAGATGACAGCCTTCTCTCTGGCAGCACTTTCCATTGAGGCTAACGTGTCCCCGGAAATGTCACAGAAGGTGCATCTCACAAAGCCGTCCCCCTGACCTATGGAGGGGAGCAGCTCCATGTCCTGTATGGTCATGCCCTGTGTGCTTTTGGGGAAATGGCCTGTCTCATATCCGTGGGAATCGGCATATCTGAGCTTTAAGTCATACATTCCGAGCTTGCCGAAGGGGGATACGAAGGTCATGACAAATACACCTGCAAGCACTGCTACGATCCTCACCAGAATGCTCTGGGAAACCGGGGGCTTTTTTTCGTATACCACAAGGTGAAGTACGGTGAATATCACCATGAACAAGCACAGCACAGCATGGAAATAGGTGCCGAACAGTATGAACAGCACAGCATTGAAAACGGCAAGCACCCCGAATATGATGCCGAACACGATATTTGCGGCTTTATTTTTCATCTGCGGTGCCCTCCTCCCGTCTGTATTCAAGTATCTCCCCGGGCTGGCAGTCAAGCACATCACACAGCTTCTCCAGTGTGGAAAAGCGCACGGCCTTTGCCTTCCCGGTCTTCAGTATGGAAAGATTGGCGGGGGTGATGTCTATCTTCTCCGCAAGATCCCCGGAGCTTATCTTTCTCTTTGCCATCATAACATCAAGGTTTACAACTATCACACGCCCACCCCCTATACAGTAAGATCGTTTTCTTCCTTTAGCTGCATGGCCTGCTCGAAGCAGTTCTTTATCACACGGAGTATGAGCCCGATAAAAGCAGCCCCGAAGGTCACGATGAACATGAGTATCCTGAGCCTTGCAAACAGCAGCGTGATTATGGTAATGGCAAAACAGCAGTAGGAAAGAGTGCGCAGCCTTTTAACGTTCTTTTCCGTAAAGACCTCTCCCTTTCTGATGTCACGCACCAGTGCATCAAGCAGGAAAAGAATGGCAAAGCCTATGGCGGCGCATACATAGAAGGTGACGAGCAGCGGAACCGTAACATCGTCTGAGGCTATGGACACCTGCCTGTATATCTTTGCAGCCCAGGGCATAAGGAACAGGCTTATAAAGCAGAGCACCATAGCTATCCTTATAAGTATGGCAGTAAGCTCCATTGAAAAATTCTTCCTCATAAAAAGACCTCCCCTTGTTGATGTATATATCATATCACATTAGAATTTGTTTGTCAATACTTTTTTATCGAAAAACGATATAATTTTTTTGAAATACATGAATTACCTGTATTCTGCACATTCCCTGCAAGATATGCTTGCAATTTGGCATATTTAATGGTATAATCATAGGGTAAGGGGAAAAGTATGCCGTCAGGGCATACAGTAAGGAGAGTTGTAATGAGAATACTTTGTGCAGACGATGAGCCGCTTATGCTCCAGATGCTTGAAATGACCGTAAGAGAGGTAAGGCCTGATGATGACATAGCGGCATTTGATGAACCTGCCGCACTGCTTGAGGATGCAAAGGCGGGGGGATGTGACATAGCCTTTCTTGACATCCATATGAGCGGTATGACCGGTGTGGAGCTTGCCAAAAAGCTCAAGGACGTGAACCCGAAGATGAACATAATCTTTGTTACGGGCTTTTCGGAATACACGGGGGACGCCATGCAGCTCCACGCCAGCGGCTATATAATGAAGCCCGTTACAAGGGAGGCAGTGGAAAGAGAGCTTTCAGATCTGCGCTTTCCCATAGTGCCAAAGGACAATGCCCTTCTGAGGATACAGTGCTTCGGCAATTTCGATGCCTTTACCCCCGACGGCAAGCCTGTGCATTTTGAGCGCAGCCGCTCCAAGGAGATATTTGCATATCTGGTGCACCGCCACGGCAGCTCCTGCACCATAAAAGAGATCGCTGCCGCTCTTTTCGAGGATGAGCCCTATGACCGCAAACAGCAGGCTCATATGCAGGTGCTCATCTCCGCCATGATGAAGAGCCTGAAAGCCGTAAATGCAGAGAAGACCATCGTCAAGAGCTACAATGCACTTGCGGTGGATGTATCCACCCTTGACTGCGATTACTACCGTTTCAGCGAGCTTGACCCCGGGGCGGTCAATTCCTACAACTGCGAGTATATGAGCCAGTACTACTGGGCTGATTTTATGCTGGATTAAGGCGGCAGGGGAGTATGTTGCCGGCACAGTCCTGATCGTTGCCTGTCCAGATCATGATTTCAGCTGAAAAAACGGTCTGAAAAGTGGTAGAAAAATGGTAGAAAATTTTGAAAAGGCAACAAGTATCAGCTGCTAAAAACAGCGAAAACAGCCTATACCGTATTTGGCACAGTCTGATTTTGTAGAAAAGAGAGCCGCCTCACAAAGTACAATGCTTGTTATTATTGTTGCGCTGCAGCACTATTTTACAGCCTGTGGGATCTGCATATCTCACAGGCTTTCGATGCTCCGTCAGCGAATTTGGAGCTATGCGACTTCGATTTCCGTCGCTTTGGTCGGCGGTCATTCTCGCTCACGCTCCTGCGTGATGCTCTCATATCATCATCTTCAAAATTGTAAACTGGCTCGGCGCAGTTATTGTGCAGTCTGGGCGGCAGCTTGATGAAAGTGGGGGTTGCTTTTTTAGTGTCGCTGTGGTATAATGATGAAGTGAGAGTAAGCACTCGGCTTTCTCGTGTAAATCGGAATACAGTATCAATATAATGGAGGAATACGAATGCTTATGCACGCAGGAACACAAACCATAGAAACAGATAGATTGATACTTCGGCGATTTTTGTATACTGATATTGATTCTATGCTGCGTAATTGGATAGCAGATGAGCAAACACAGTGGGACTACGGTGAACCATATTATTCTACTGCAGATGAAGTGAAAAAGCTGTTTGATACAAAGTATATCATATCTTATTCTCGTAAAGACTATTATCGGTGGGCAGTTATTGAAAAGGAATCCGGAGAATGTATAGGACAGATAGCCTTTTTCTATGTCAATAATGATAATCAGCATGGTGAAATTGAGTATGTGATCGGTCCCGCATTTCAGGGAAAAGGGTATGCAACTGAAATGACAAAGGCTGTCATCCGTTTTGGATTTGATGAGATCAACTTTCATAGAATTGAGATCGACTGTCGTACATCTAATGAAGCATCACGCAAAGTTATTGAAAAGTGTGGTCTTACATACGAAGGAACATTTCGTGATTTTTTCTGGAGAAAAGATCATTTTGAGGGGAGAAGAGTTTATTCCATCCTTAAGAGCGAATATGAAGCAGGTAAGTAAACAGAATGTTTTTAAAGAGGATCTCTGTATTTCCTTTATACTACTTATAAATTCTGATTTATCTTAGCAACACCTCGTTACGATAACAAAACTGAATACCTCTTATAAGCTGTGTGAGCGTTTTCCGCTCCGCAGCTTTTTTCATTTTCCCCATAACAATTTGTC
>DGXE01000053.1 GCA_002395525.1 Ruminococcus sp. UBA4240 | reverse complement strand
TTATGAGCTTTACGCCGTTTCTCCATAAGTACTCGATGAAGGTCATACAGCCGCCTATCACCCCGATGATAAACAACTTGCGTATACGGTTTCAGTCAAGGGTGGTGTCAATGCCGATGTCATTGTATGTCATGCTATCACTTCTTTCGTTTCTTATAAATACAAAATGCAGTGATGATTCCGCCTGCAAGCGCCAATACCGCTGCAATCTTTCTACACCTTGCTGACGGATCAACGGTGATCTTTGTTCCGTGATCATAGGTTTTATGGATTTCATCCCATGACGGCATCGCATTCCGCAGCTTATCCCATTCCGGCATGGTCTGTTCGGGATGTACCTGCCGCAGTGCTTCAAAAGCCGAATCCAGCCATTCCATTTCTGTGACTGCATTCCGGCAATGGTCTGTCGCAGCCAGCTCACCAAGCTTTGTTTTGCTCATGATATACATGATTGCTTTCAGGGCTGCCAGCTTTGGCTTGCTTGTGAAATAATCCGCATCGCCCTTAGGACGGATCTCAATTCCGCAGGCCGCAATCAGGTCGTATGCTTCCTCTGCGGCTTTCATCATAGCAGAAATGTCGTTTCCGCTCGCTTTCCGCAGATCGCAGCCATAATGATAGCTGAGATAAACAATCGGCAGGATAAAAGCTGCGTGACAGTACAGCCAACCCTCCATGTCATCTTCAAAGGTCAGCTTATAGCCGGAATCTCCGAACGCTTCAAGCAGCGTTTGCTGTTCGCTTGCACTCATTGCACGATGTAATCCGCCGATTGTCATAGAACCGCTGCCGACGTGCAGGCAGTTTACGCTGTCCGTGCTGCGGACACCTGCCGTTCCCTGAAAGCCGAATAATACAGATTTGGGAGAGTCGGATAATGTAAGTATCTCACGCTCCATGTCAGCAGCTTCGGGATTGTTGCCGACCATAATCACGACAGATGCATTAGCTTTAGCTAACTCGTGGAGAACATTTCTCTGCTGACAGCCCTGCATGACAGAAAACACAATGTCAAAATACGCATCAGGCAAATCTTTTGCAACTGCTGGATAATCAACCGTATCTTTTCGCTGTAACTGATGATGGATACGAAGTCCGTTTTCCCGCAACACATCGCCCCACACACCTTTGGAAACGACTGTCACATCATTTCCGGCCTTGCACAGTGTATGCACCAGTAAAGAACCAATCACGCCGCAGCCGTAAACCAGTATTTTCATAACAAATCATCCTTTCTCACAGCACTTCCCGATCTCCTTTACCCATTCTTCGGGATAAAAGAACAGCAATTCCTCATGACCGTAATCCTGTTCGATGATGTCAGGATGAAAAAAGTGCAGTAGATAGCGGTCACGGTATTTTTCACACATTTGCAATGCATAAAAGATATGTACTGCCGTACCGTCTGCTTTGATCTTTTTTGCCAAGCGGTGTTACAAGATCTGAATAAAACTGATGTTTCATGCTTTTCTTTGATACCGTTTACGGAAACGATAAATGTTCCAAAATCGCCTGCGGCGTTCTCATATCCAAAACCGCCCGTCTCCTGCAATTCATCCATTAAGCCCGACAGATAAGACGAAGCTGACTGATATCCATAGATCTATCCCTTACCATCTTGATCTTCTGCCGGTCATTATCATCATGTCCGGAGACTATCATATAATACGTAAAACCAAAGGATATCAGCGGTTCCTCATATAAAGCAGACCGAATGTACCCGGGCCGCAGTTTACGGCGATAGCAGGCGATGCCTTCTGGAAAACTATCTTTTCAAAGCTGCATCTGCTGTCAATTTCCGCTTTTATCAATTCAAGATCGGAGCCCGAGATCCCCACATAGGTAACAAACAATATGGTCTTGTCTATCCCGGAGGGGTTTGCAAGAGCATAGGCGATGTATTTACGCCATGCTGTTTCACGCGAACCGAAGCACATACGGCCCACGGTCATTTTTCCTTTTTTGAGTTTCAGCACAGGCCTTATCATAAATGATTTCGCTATCTGTGCGATCTTCTCACTGACCTGCTTCTCCTTGGCAAGATGATCCATATTGTCAACGATAAAGCTGGTGGAAATGTTTTCCCTTATAGCCTCCGTCTTTCTGACTATCTCATCGGGAGCATCCCCGTTTTCAGCCATACGGCAGGCTGCGAGCACCAATAATCCCTGACCGCTCGAAAGGTGCTGTGAATCTATCACTCTGACGTTATCAAAGGCGGATGACGCTTCCATTGCAACATGATAGGCACTCTGTGTCAGCTTGCTGGATATGGAGATATGTATCACATTGTTTGCGTTCTTCAGCTGATTTGCAAAGAAATTCTCCGTTTCCTGCACCCCGGGGACTATTGTGTGTACCTTCCTTGTGAAGTCCGCCATATAGGAAAGAAGCCCGTCTGCATCGACCTCTGTATTATCGCGGAAGACACCGTTTTCTGTTTCAACAAGATGAGGGAATACAGCGATATGATGCTTTTCAATCAGCTCCTGAGGAAGGTCGGCAACGCTCTCCGTTGTTATTACGACGGGGCGTTTCTTATGCTCTTCCTTGATCCAGGACATACTTTCCTCTATTATCCTGTTGTCATTCTGCATATATGTGATGAGCTCACCCGGCAGGAGGCGAAGGAGTTCGTTTTCAAGCGCTGCTCCCTTGACGGGTTTGAGCAGATATCCGTCAAACCCCTCCTTGCTGTACATCGCAGCATTCTCGCTGCCTGCGTTAGCGGTAAGGGCAACTATCTTTGCATTGCGGCACAGACCGCCCGTCTGCTCCTTTATCTTGTGAAGGCACTCTATACCGCTCATTTCCGGCATCATGTGATCCATGAATATGACATTGTAGCGGGTCTGCAGTGTTTTTTCAAGCGCCTGCATACCGCTTTCGGCTGTATCTACCCTGACTCTCGTATCACGGAGGAGCTTTGAGGTCACCATGAGATTGAGTATATTGTCATCGACCACGAGCACTCTCGCGGAGGGAGCTTCAAAGCTGCTCCTGTACTTCTCACGCTTTATGTGATGAGCGTTTATCGAAACGGTCCCCGAAGCTGCATTACCGGTAATTTGCTGCGGCAGCTCAACGATGAAAGTCGAGCCCTTGGTATATACGCTGTTGACCGTGATCTTACCATCCATAAGATCAACAAACTGCTTTACTATGGAAAGTCCGAGACCCGTACCCTCGATATACCTGTTGGTAGATTCATCCACACGGCGGAACGCGTTGAACAGATAGGGAATGTTTTCCTTGCGTATCCCTATGCCCGTATCGCTTACAGAGAATATCATCTTTATATCTCTGTCCGCTCCCCTTTCACACTGCACGGACAGTGTGACGGAGCCTTCATGTGTGTACTTTATCGCATTGTTAAGGATATTGACAAGTATCTGCTTTATACGCACCTCATCGCCGTACAGCTTAGCAGGGATATCCGGAGCTACGTTCACATTAAGCTCTAACGCCTTTTCCTTTGCACGTATCCACATCATGCCCACTATCTCGGAGAGCATATTGCCTATGTCATATTCCACAGGGGTTATCTCCATCTGCCCCGATTCTATCTTGGACATATCGAGTATATCGTTGATAAGGTGAAGGAGCATTTCACTGGCGGAGCGGATGTTTGCCGCATCCTCCGCGACTTCTTCGGAAATATCCTCGCGCAGTATCATCTCGTTGAGGCCTATTATCGTATTGATGGGCGTGCGTATTTCATGGGACATACTCGAAAAAAAGCGGTTCTGGGCAGAGTTGAGTTCTTCTATCTCCTTCTGCTGCTGTTTGGTGTTTCTTTCTTCGGCCACATAGAGATCTATCTCATAGGCTATCATGGCGATGACTATAACAGTTATGAGAAACAGCGTGATGAACGAATCAATGAATACCGTATCCCTCGGACGGACTGAAACAAGCTCCGGCCGTGTATAGGAAATAAAATAGCAAGCGAACATGACGACTGCAAGTGCCACAAAATAATATATTTTCAGCCTGTCGGATATTATCATGCAGACACATACCGCGCAGAACAAAAACCATATCGGAGCCCCGCCGTACACACCGCCGCAGGTAAAGAAATTCAGTGGGAGAACACCGAACACGACTAAAAACAGCACGACATTCGCGCCGAGCTTCAATTTGTCAAGTCTTATAAAGATGATCGCGGCTAACGCAAAGAATATGAATGCAAATGAGCTTACTATCTTCTCCTGTGCCGTTACATCCGACACAAGTTCAAATACCATCATTACCGCCATTATACTGAGACATGAAAAGACCACATAGACAAACAGGCGATCCTGTATATTATTATGCTTGTCCCTGAATTTTCTGAACCATTCGATCATTACAGTGATCCCTCCCCGTCCGGGATAAATTCAAAAGAGCCATCCTCATCTGCGGAAAACTCAACTACCTCATCATCATCTTCAGCAGCTACCGCGGCTTGTTGTTCGGTAATGCCCAATGCCGTGAATATGCTGTCAGCCACATTATCGTAGGTTTTTATCATATCATCATGGTCTGCACTGACCTTATCGGTATCTCCCGCCTTGGATGCTGCTTCAAGTGCCTTCGCCTCGGCTGAAAGGGTTTCTGCGCCGATCATCTTTGCAGTACTTTTCAGCGCATGGACAACTATTGCATAATCTGGCATACTGTTTTCCCGAAGTGATCTTCCCAGCTTCTCCTTTTTGTCGGAATGTTCCTGAGCGAACTGCACGAGAAGCTGCTCATAGAAGTTATTGTCATTCTGTGCGTAGGCGAGACCGCTTTCTGTGTTTATCCCGCTTTCTCTGAGGATATCATAGGGTGATCTCTCTGTTTTCACAGGCTCCGGGACCTTTTGGGGCGGCTGTTTTGGGGAAGTGTCCTCTCCCCTGTCATATTCCACAGTAACGAGATTTTCGGGAAGGACGCGTCTTAGCACCCTTTCAAGCTCGGCAAGTTCTATCGGCTTGCTTACGAACCCGTCAAAGCCCTCAGCGATGAACATCTCCTTGGCGGAGCTCACGGCGTTCGCGGTGAGCGCTACTATAGGCAGGAATATATTCTTGCTCTCCGCTTCGGTGCGTATGCGCTTCATAGCCTCAACACCGTCCATTTCGGGCATCATATGATCCATGAACACTATGTCATACTGATTCTCCCTGCACATCTCGATCGCCTGTTTGCCCGAGGATGCGGTAAATACATTCATCTTGTACACACCGAGTATCCCCCTTGCAACGGTGAGGTTCATAGGCTCGTCATCCACAACGAGAGCATTCACGCCGCGGCAGTACATTTTCCCTTTCCTCTGCTGCAGCTGCCCTACGTCGGAATTGATGACATTGACAACGGGAAAGCAGTAGAAGGGCTTTCTGAGTATCCTTGCCCCCGAGCCTTTGGGAAGCTCAAAATCCTTATCCGCAACTACCACTACGAGTATCTTTCTCGTGAGGCTTTCGAGATAGGCGGGATCGGTGCGGTATTCCTCCTCACCGACGAACAGATGGGTTATGTTGATGTTTTCGAGCAGTCTTTTCAGGTCGGGAACATTGTCAACGCGGTGCATATGCAGCCCGAGCCCCTTAACGATGTTCCTTATCATCATGTTGTAGTACTCGCGTACCAAAGGCACCTCAAACTTATCAAAATGCAGAAATCCGCCGATACAGCGGCTTTCCCGGTCTTCGACTGACATACAGGGGGAGGGGCCTTCCACCTTCTGCGGGATGCTGCACCTTACTGTCGTACCCACATCCTTTGTGCTCTCGATAGTGACGAACCCGCCGAGACAGCGTACAAAGCCCGCGACTATCGGCATACCGAGGCCGAGTCCCTGCGTCGATCTTGTGCGTCCCGAATTGCTCTGATAGAACTTGTGATAGACGTTCTCAAGCTCGGAGGCAGTCATGCCGATACCTGTATCCTTCACCTCGATGATAAGATTAATCCCGTATTCCCTCGGTGATGAGGATACATGGACATATACGCCGCCTTTTCTCGTGTATTTCAGGCTGTTGCAGATGATATGCCACATCAGCTTTTTGATCTTGCCCACATCGGAATAGAGCACTGCAGGGATATGCGTATCCACATCTATGATAAGCTCGATCTCTTTTTTCCTGTACACTGCAAGGTCGCTCACAAGGTCGTTTATCACAGAGGAGAGCATATATGGCTCTTCTATCCTGGTGAGGCGGTCCATCTCTATCTCGGAATAGTCGAGGATATCGCCCACCTGTGCGGTTATACGGTTCCCTGCTTCATTTATCGCGAGGATATCCTTCTTGATATCATCATCATCCACCTTGTTCAGTACAACGCTCGTGAGCCCGTTCACGGCATTTATCGGAGTGCGTATCTCATGGGAAACGTTCACGAGGAAATCCGTAGCCGCCTTGTTTTCACCGGTCAGTACATCTATCTCTTTACGATATTTTTTTTCAGACTGCCTCCATAAGGAAGTGAGGTTATCCGCGATAACGCCCGTCAGTATCAGCAGGATGAAATGCCACATCATACGCAGTATGGTTATTATATCAGCAGAGCTGAGAATCTCTGCCGATAAATGGTACATCATTCCAAGACAGCCCACAATGATGCAGCTCCATATCAGCTTCTTTTCGTGGGTGAGTGAGATGATCAGCATTATCAGCACCGTAACGGGCACGCAGTCATATATGTTCTTGATATTCACACTGTAATAGAAAAGCTGTGACACACATACAGCGGAATAGATATACATACTGGTCTTCTCATTCAGCTTGTGGGTGACATGCAGTATCACACATATTATATTCGCCGAAAGGATTATAGGTATCGCCCATTTTTCCCAGCCAAGGATAAGATTCATTGCTATATTTCCCGCTGAAAAAAAAGATATGGTCAAAATGAGCGTTATAAGAGCCATTGAATCGGTCTCGTTTTCTGTTTTACCTCGCATGGCTGTCCTCCTTGCCGAGCAATGCTCTTATCTGTGCTGCTCTGCTGCGGTATTTTTCCGTGAAGTCATTATGATGATCGCCGATAAACTCCGTATCTTCCTGCCTTGCGGCATTTTCAAGCTTCAGTGCCATATCGGACAGATCATCGATGCCAAGTGTCCTTGAATTGCTTTTCATTGAATGGACACTGATACGGTAGCTCTTTATATCCTGCTCCGAATATGCCCGTTCAAGCTCCGAGAGCCTGGTTTCCGAGGAATCCGCAAAATCTTCCAGCATCTGAGTGTAAAAGCCCACATCATCTGCGCAATAGCCCAGACCCTCACCGGAATTTATCCCTGCTGCTTCAAGCCTTGTCATGATATCATCGCTCATATCGCTGCTATCTTCAGCAGGCTCTGCGGAAAACTCGATCACTTCGTCATCTGCCGCGAATTCTATGACATCCTCATCTGCTTCATCGGCAGGATCACCTAAGAATTTGATCAGCTTGCCTTCCAACTCGTTTATCTCGATAGGCTTTGAAAGGTAATCGTCAAAGCCAGCTTCAAGATAGCGTTCCTTTGCACCTGTTACGGCATTTGCGGTAAGGGCTATCATCGGAGTTTTTTCACACAGTCCCCTGTTCTTTGCTTCTGCCAGTGTCTCTATGCCGTCCATGCCGGGCATCATATGATCGAGGAATACAAGATCATAGGCAGTTCTTTCCATAGCCTCCAGACTTTCTTCGCCCGAGGCTGCGAGTTCTGCCGTTATGCCGAATATCCTGAGCAGATTCTTTGCCACCTTGCGGTTCATCTCGTTGTCATCGGTGACAAGTACCCGTTTACCGCTCCAGCGCGGTCTTTCCTCCTTGTCCCGCTCCCGCCGGACGGTATTGCTGAGATCACCCATAGGAGCGCTGTCGGCTATGGTCTGCATGATCGAAAAGGAAAACACAGAACCCTCGCCGTATACGCTCGATACACTCAGCTTGCTGTCCATCATGGAAAGCAGCTTTGTCACTATGGACATACCGAGACCCGTTCCCTCTATGCTGTGATTTTTCTGTTCGTCAAGGCGCGAGAAGGATTCAAAGAGCTTTTCCATATCCTCCTGCTTTATGCCGATACCCGTGTCCTTTACCTCAACGAATATCCTTGCGTCATCCCCTTCAATGCCGTCAAGCCTCATCGTGAGCGTGACCGTTCCCCGTTCCGTGTACTTCACCGCATTCGTGAGCAGGTTCATTATGACTTGTGAAACACGCACATCATCGCCGATAAGCGCGCATGGAAGCTCCTTGTCAGCATTGACTTCAAGGATAAGCCCCTTTTTCTTTGCACGTTCGGATATGCTGTTGACAAGATTGTTTATCATCGGGGCGGTATCATAGCGGACGGGGATTATCTCCATTTTTCCGTCCTCTATCTTTGAGAAGTCAAGTATGCTGTTGATAAGAGCAAGCAGCGTTCTTCCCGCAGTCTGTATATTTTCCGAATAATCGAGTATATCCCTGTCCACGGCTTCGCGCAGTATCATCTCATTCATGCCGAGGACTGCATTGATAGGCGTTCTTATCTCATGGGACATCTGGGCAAGGAAACGGCTCTTTGCCTGTCCCGCAGCGATAGCAGTCTCTGCAGCCTCCTCCATGCGGATGTTCACGCTGTCCTGCCAGCTTATCAGGTCTGAAAGGAGCCTGTATATCATCACGGTACACATGAGCAGCGCTCCTGTACAGATGAATGCAAACACGATGAGCCTGCCGTATATCTTCCATACGCTCGTAACTTCGTATACGGTAAAGCCCGAAGCCTCATTGCGCTTTGCAACGAGCAGCTTATGTACATTATCATAGTCGCGTATCAGCTCGGCAGTCTTGCCGTCTGCCGCAGCAGTGCCGTATATCAGTTCAGAAACATTCGTCTTGTTTGCAACGGACATCTGATAAAGCCCGTAGGGATGGTTTATTATATCGCCCTGGGCATCGACGAGGAAGGCGTAACCGTAATCAGAATAGCTGTCGCCGAGGATATTTACGAGCTTGTCCATATAGAAGTCGATACCGAAAACGCCTAAAAACCTGCCTGTCTTCGCATCAAATATCTGCTCGGACAGAGTAAGGCAGTAATATCCTGTCTGCTCATCATAGTACGGAGCCGATATGCTCCATTGTTCCTTTGATGCCATAGTGTCGATATACCACTGTCGTTCCTCCACGAGCCAGTCAGCATCAGGCGTCCACCCCGTATTCATATACACAGTGGGCGTAAGCTCCGGATTTGCTATATACAGCGCTGAGATCTCATGATAATGCGCTGCCATATCATCAAGGTACACCACGGTACTTTCATAGTCATCGAGCATCTCGGGTTCCGTAGAAACTATGCTGACAAACATATCGAGTATGCTTTTCTGCTTGTTCACCCATTCTGAAAGAGTATATTCATAGCTGTTGACTTCGCTCTGCATCTCGATCCCGCCCATTCTCACGGAAAGGTTTATCATCGCGAACAGGCTCACAGCCATAACAAAGAGCATCACACACAGTATAAGCGTCCTGAAACGTTTGTTCATGCGCAGCTCGCCCGGTTTTTTCTCCTTTTCCTCCCCTTTCTTCAGATTCAGCTTGGACAGCAGGGTCTCAGCCTTCTTCTGAGCATTGACGGCGCGCCAGTACAGCACTGCTATGATTATAAACAGTACAAGGCTCAGGAAGGATGTGGTGAACATCTGTATATATGAATTGCGGTAAAGATCCCATTCGTTTTCACGGACTATGAGATACCAGCCCGAAGCGGATGTGGAGGCAAACAGGCTGTCATAGAAGAGCCCGGAGCGCACCCTGTGGGATACCACATCATTCTTTGACTGCACAAGGGAAAAGACCGCAGAATACTGCGGCAGTACATCAATTAGCCTTTCCCCTATAAGAGTTTCATCCGTACTGCCTGCGATTATGCCCTCGCCTGTGACTATTACCGCATCCCTCGAACCGTTCTCGTACATACTGGCGATATGCGCCTGTATGTTTTCCATAGTATAATCAAGTCCGATGACTGTATCGCCGTCCTCCAGCATGACGGATACGGTGTAGCAGATATTCCCCGTCACCACATCCACATAGGGCGGGCTAAGATAGGTGTTCCCGTTCTGCTTCACCGCACCCTCATACCAGCTACGGCTCGTGGCTACAAAATCATCGTCACGGTGATCAAAGCCCGGGATTATATCCCAGCCCGTGCCTGCGATGTACATATTGTAAAAGCCCGTGGTGCCGCGGGCAAGCTCATCCGTTTTGGTATAGATGAACTCTTCAAGGGCAGTTCTGTCATCAAGACAGCCCTCCGCAAGCAAAGCCTGCTGCAAAGTAAGAGTTCTTGCCTCGTTTATGGTGCGTTCCAGTTCGCCGCTGATAAGCTCAAGCTGGTATTTGCCCGTTTCCTCCGCCTGCTTCGATGTCCTGCGGAATACAAGGAATATATCCGCAAAGGTCACAGCCACAAGAAGCACTGCTGCAAGAACGATCACATAATTCTTCTTGTTTTTCATAACGCTCCCCGTCACTGCGGTCTGATGATCTCAATCTCAAATCTTACCCGGGTATCGGAAATCTCATTCCATCTGTCACAGATACGGTGAGCGACCTGTTCAGCAAATTCCGCCTTTACCTCGGGGAGCAGCACAAAGAAACTGTTTTTCTTGTACTGCATCATGATGTCGCTTTTTCTGAGTGAGTTCTTGATATGCTCACCGAATCTCTCACATTCCTCGGCACTGTTTTCATGCTCTACGGTGAACAGCAGCTTACATGCAGTATTCTTGTATCTTCTCAGATAGCGAAGCACAAAGCGGTATACATATATGAAAGCATCCCTGTCGAGCCTTAATGCACAATTCGGGATATTCCTTTCTTCAAGTATCATTGAGATAGTCCTGATCCCCGTCTCCTCTGCATCTGCCTCATCAGATGCGTCCGCGGAGATCCCGCTGTACATCGCGCAGCTATGCTTCCCGCTCTGCTTTACATTGTAAAGCGCCTTATCGGCGAGCTTGAAAAGCTCCTGAAAACCCCTGCCGTATGCCGGTACAGCAACAGCTCCCGCAGACATCCCGAGAGGTATCTGCATATCCTCTCCCATGAGTTCCTTTGCAGCAGCATAGAAACCCTCGTTCATCCTCGCGGTGAATAGTTCAAGTTCTTCCGTACCCTGCATATCCATACAGTAGGCTATGAATTCATCGCCGCCGATCCTGCCCGATACAGTGCGCTCCGGAAGGTTCTTTTTCATAAGCTCCGCAAAGGCAACGAGCACTTTGTCACCCATATCGTGACCGTAGATATCATTCACGAGCTTGAAGGAATCAAGGTCGAGCACCATGAGGATACCGTCCTGAACGGCGCAGACCTCGGCTATCTTTTCATTGACGGAGACCTTGTTGAGGAATCCTGTCAGCTTGTCGGTGGAAGCCTCTTCCGAGAATTTGTTTATCTTTTCCTGCTTTTCTATCACGTTTTCTATCCTTTTGAGCAGCACCTCGGGATAAAAGGGCTTTCTGATAAAATCTGAAACGCCCATTTCAAAGCCTCTGCTTTCGGTCTCGCTCTCCTCATCCGCAGTGAGGAAAACTACGGGAACTTCGGGCAGACCAAGTTCACGCTCAGTCTCACGGAGTTTTTCAAGCGTTTCAAAGCCGTCCATCTGCGGCATCACGATATCAAGCAGGATAAGATCCGGCTTGTTTTCCTTTATGAATTTTATCAGAGCCGCTCCCGATTTCATCGCACTGACCCGTATATGATTCTTGCTCAGTATCTGTCCTGCAACATTGAGGTTGGCTATATCATCGTCAACAACTGCTACCCATTTCATACGATCACCCGTCCTTATTATTCCGACCTTATGATCAGGTCATATCAAATGTATTTTACCACAAATACATATATAATGTCAATGGATTTTGTCATTCATAAGGCTTTTTTATAAATGAAAGAGACCGAGCTGCAAACCCAGATAACAGTCAGGCGATCCACGCATGGGATTACTTTCCAATCAACAGGATACACAAGAGCAATATCCGACATCGGGCTACCTTCGGCTATACCTGTCACAACTCCATTTACTACTGTAGCTACTGATTCATCGGAAGATGACCATGTTACGGTCTTATCTGTAGCTTCATCAGGTGTTACCGTTGCAGTAAAAGCATCACTATCTCCTACCTTTATGGTTGCGGATGTTTTATCCAAAAGGATCCCGTCAGCTAATTTCTCAGAACTCTCTGCTATCAATGTACCTGAAGTTGATTCTAAAGGCACCGATTCCGCATCCTCATCCAAAACATTACCCGGGTCATTATTCTGCCACTTTGAGAACCAACTAACCGTTGTTAATGCTTGTAACTCCGTCTTTGAGTTTGAATCTTAGCAAAATAGTGATATTCTCATCACTTTTATTAGCGCCATCAGATGCAAGCCATACAATTTTCAATTTCCCATTCTCAACAGACGCTTCTCCACCATTGTTTAGGAACCCACCGAATACTACTGTTGGTAAATTGTTTGAATTAAGCACTGGCTCTATATAATCGCCATAGTCAAGGGACAAAATAAGCGTGGCAACACCAGGGTTATTAGTAACATTAATGGTAACATCAAATTCTGTGGATTTATCAGGGTCCACAGTTACATCCATGGACGCTAAGACCGCAGAAATGATAAACGACCTTTTTAATGACGCTGAAGGTTAAAATGAGAGCAGCAGGTATCGATGTGAACCGAAGCGGACAGACTGCGAATGGAAAACAAGATCCTGCAAGCCAAACTGAAAGACATGGAAATGGAGAATAAGCTGTTAAAAAAATTCAGGGAGCTGCAGGGGGGTGGTCATTGAGCGGAGTGCGAAACGAAGACAAATACAATGCCATTCAATACATGAACAAGGCTGAGCATTACCCGATACAAAAACTCTGTGCCATCGTTCATGTAGCACGTTCTTCTTACTACAAGTGGCTGAAAAGAACACCAAGTCACAGCCAGCAGGTCAACGAACAGCTTGTAGAATGGATCAAACAGCACTAT
>DGXE01000041.1:39027-50266 GCA_002395525.1 Ruminococcus sp. UBA4240 | reverse complement strand
AACATCTGGATGAATCTTCTGTAGGAGTCGTATACGAATCTCTCAAACTTAGGATCAGGGTTGCCTGCGATCATAGCAGCAACGACCTCATCATTAAGACCCAGGTTGAGGATGGTATCCATCATACCGGGCATGGATGCTCTTGCACCGGAACGAACAGAAACGAGAAGAGGATTGTTGAGGTCGCCGAACTTCTTGCCGTTGATCTCCTCCATCTTCTTTACGCCTTCCATGGCCTGACCCATGATCTCGTCGTTTATCTTCCTTCCGTCCTCATAATACTGTGTGCAAGCCTCGGTAGTGATAGTGAAGCCCTGGGGAACAGGAAGACCGATGCCGGTCATCTCTGCCAGATTGGCGCCCTTGCCGCCGAGCAGGTTGCGCATGGACATGTCGCCTTCGCTGAACATGTAGACCCACTTGTTAGCCATTGGTATTTACCTCCATTGTAATGATTTCCGCAGGGAATACCCATCAAGGCGTTGCCGTCCATGAGATGTCCCCGCAATATTTACATTATATCAGATATTTGTTACCATTTCTACATATTGCAAGAGAAAATTATACGGTATTTTTTTGTGTATTTTGTCTAAAAAGCACAGAATATGTCATAATGTATCAAAATAGGCTTGAAATTTTGGTTAAAATATGAGATAATAAGTTGAATAGTTTTTTAGGGGGCACAGTCCCCCGCAAGGAGAAACCAATGAACGAATCCATCTGCGCTGTCATACTGGCAGCGGGTCAGGGGAAGCGGATGAAGTCAGACCTGCCAAAGCCCATGTTCCAGGTGCTGGGCGTACCCATGATAGACTGGGTCATCCGTGCCTGCGAAAGGGCGGGCATAACCGACATCTGCTGTGTCACCGGCTTTAACCACGAAGTCATCGAGGAGCACGTAAAGGGCAGATGCGAAACAGTCATCCAGACTGAACGCAAGGGCACAGGACACGCGGTCATGACTGCTTCCGACTTCATCAAAAGGCATAGGGACGGCCATGTGCTGATACTGAACGGCGATGCCCCCTTTATCGGCCATGACACCATACTCCCCGCCATTGACGAGCACATTGCCAACGGCAACAGCGTCACCGTTATCACCGCTGAGATAGCCGACCCTTACGGCTACGGCAGGATACTGCGCACCCCTCAGGGGGATGTGAAGGGCATAATAGAGGAGAAGGACGCAAGCGATCAGCAGCGGCAGATCCGTGAAATAAACAGCGGCGCCTACATTTTCAGGGCTGATGCTCTGCTTGAAAGCCTTGAAAAGATAACCCCCAACAATGCCCAGGGGGAATACTACCTCACCGATACCCTGTACATCCTTATGAATGAAGGCAAAAAGGCCGGCGCATACAAGTCGGAGGACCCGGACGTGGTGCTGGGGGCAAACGACAGGAGAGGTCTCCTGCTCCTTAACAACACCGCCCGCTTTGCCATCATCAACAGGCTCATGGATGAGGGCGTGGAGTTCACCTGCACGGACGGTGTATCCATAGGACCTGACGTGTCCATAGGTGCCGGCACGGTGATCATGAAGGGCACTATCATCACAGGGAAATGCTCCATAGGCGAGAACTGCGTCATAGGGCCTGATACCATGCTGTGCAACACAAATGTAGGCTACGGCACACATCTCAACAGCGTGCAGTCCCATGACAGCACTGTGGGCAATGGGGTCACCATTGGCCCCTGGGTGCAGCTGCGCCCCGGCACGGTGATAAAGGACGGAGCCAAGATAGGCGACTTTGTGGAGATAAAGAACTCCACCATCGGCGAGCGCACGGCTGTGGCACATCTCACATATGTGGGTGATTCGGATGTGGGCAGCGGCGTAAACTTCGGCTGCGGCGTTGTCACCGTCAACTACGACGGGGAGAAGAAATTCCGCACCACCATCGGGGACAATGCCTTTATCGGGTGCAACACCAACCTTGTGGCACCCGTAAAGATAGGTAATGCCGCTTACACAGGGGCAGGCTCCACGATCACAAGGGACGTTCCCGACGGGGCGCTTGCTGTGGAGCGCTCAGATGTTCGCATAGTCGAGGGCTTCGGCACAAGGCGGCTGAGCGAGCGCATCAAGAAGAACACCAAATAATGCCCTTACAGGGTGTCATATGAGTAAGGAAGGGGTCATATCAATGAATATTCATGGCAAGGATATCAAGATCTTCACAGGCAATTCCAATCCCAATGTGGCTAAGGAAATTGCAAGGGAGCTGGGGATGCCGCTGGGTCAGTCCGAGGTGCTCACATTCTCGGACGGTGAGGTAAGCGTTTCCATCAAGGAATCCGTCAGAGGCTCGGATGTGTTCGTGGTGCAGTCCACAAGCAATCCCGTCAACGACAACCTTATGGAGCTGCTCATCATGATCGATGCCTTCAAGCGTGCATCCGCTGGGCGAATCACAGCAGTTATCCCCTACATGGGCTATGCAAGGCAGGACAGAAAGGCAAAGGCAAGAGATCCCATCTCTGCCAAGCTGGTAGCGGACATAATCACCACAGCAGGCGCAGACAGGGTGCTCTCCATGGATCTTCACTGCGCACAGATACAGGGCTTCTTCAATATCCCTGTTGACCATCTGCTGGGTGTGCCCATACTTGTCCCCTACTTCATTGATAAATTCGCAGACATAAAGGAGAACACGGTGATAGTCTCCCCCGACCTGGGCTCCGTTACAAGAGCAAGGAACTTTGCGGCAAAGTTTGATGCTCCCCTTGCCATCGTTGACAAGCGCAGACAGCGTGCCAACGTCAGCGAGGTAATGAACATCATCGGTGACGTAAACGGCAAGGATGTAATCATCGTAGACGACATGATAGACACCGCCGGCACTCTCTGCAACGCAGCAAAGGCAATAATCGAAAAGGGCGGCGCAAAGTCCGTTTCCGCCTGTGCCACCCACGGTGTGCTGTCAGGCCCCGCCATCCAGCGCATCCAGGACAGCGTGCTCAAGGAGGTAGTCATCCTTGACACCATCGCCCTCCCCGAGGAGAAGAAGATCGACAAGATAACCGTCCTCCCCGTGGCACCCGTATTCGCCCAGGCGATACAGAGAATATACAACGATACACCTATTTCACCTATGTTCAATGTGTGAGATGATATAGTGAACAAACAACCCGGAGCCTTTAAGTAGATACACATAAATAAATCCCAAATATATAAAAAAGCCTATCCACCAAGCTATAATACACAACAGGCAGATACTTCATAAGGGTATCTGCCTGTTAAATTATACATTTACAGAATTAATTTGCCTACCAAGTTTTTTAATGCCATCAAAATGCAGTTTTCTGGTGATACTATCGTTGAGATGTTGGCTAAAATGGTCGTTATGTTCACAGCACCGTCAATCAGTGATTTTCCTATACTCTTTTCGTCGAATTGCTTTTCGGATTTTGATTGTTCCTTAAAGACCTTTTTGATTTCTTTTATGACCTCTTTTCTGTTTTGCTCCGGTTCAAGAGATACTAAGAGATCAATAAAGTATTCCACACGAATCACCAACAATTTGCTATTCAACTGCTTGTCAATGTATGCTCCCTGTTCTTCCAAAAAATTCTGAATTTCGTAAAACAGATTTGGATCAGGAATACTAATAATGACCTTTTGATTTTCAAATTTAGCATTTGAAACAAGTTTTGCAAACGCTTTTTCCCATTCAAAAGCGATAGGATTGATCAACTGATTTTTAACTTTCAGATTTCTGACACGCTGTTGCGTAATGCCTAAATCTTTACTAATCTTGTAATCGGAGCATTTGTTATAATCTATTGTACCGTCTTGCTCCTTATTATCCTCTATCATCTTTTTGATATAAAAATTAAACATCATCAACTCAATATCTGCTTTTGATGATTGTCCGAAATTAGCTTCATAGAAATGTTTTGCAATTTCATCAAACATTTTTATTTTTTCGGCATCATTAAAGGAAACGTATTTCACAATTACACCTCCAACAGTATCATCAAGTACTTTCACTGATTATGCCTTTTTAATTCCTCAGCAATCATTTTCAGCGGCTTATTCTCAATCTTTCGTTGTTCATTGTATCTCATATGAGCATAAAGCACATTAGCTCTGTTCTCAGCAGCCGATTGAATATCACTATCGGAGAGCGAATTCAGATAATTCAAGTAATTCATATACCCAACGAAATATCGAGGGTTTGCAAAACGCAAAAAATACGCTCTTAGTGCATATATGTTTTCGTAATTGTCATTGAGCCAATTGATCTCCTGCTGTATGCGTTGATTGTCCATATCAATAAAGAAGTTGTAGCACTCTGCGCTTTTGTCAAGCAAATCGAACATATCACTTGGTCTGTTCATATGTAATCACCTACAAAAATAGTATCGAAAATACAATCATGTATCTCCGATACTATTATAACATATTTCGACAAATATTTCAACTGGTTTGGCAAAATCTATATTTCATACAGTATTTCTATACGATTACCATTCTCTGTCATTATACGGTGTATTATCTACGCCCTTTGCCTGTAAATCGGCAACCATTCTATCAAGTTTACCCTTCCACATCTTCTTGAACCAATTGGTATTTCCAAATAGCTTTACAATTGTGGGGCTGACAGCATAGTAAGCGTGAATAAAAGCCCTGCCATACCATGTTTCGGCAAGTGTATAATCACGATAGCGTCGCAATGTCCAAACCTGTGGACAATCATATGAGCCATATACGCAAGTAGCTACATAGCAGCCATTACTTTGTGGAACCGGGCTTGAAGGAATTTCATAGCTTGGATCTATTTCCTTTATCTTGCCATGCCACTCCTTTATTTTATCTATTCTGCTCTGCTTTGACGCATCTGTAAGTGTGTACTCTATGCTCCAGTAACCATTTACGTAATGATATGAGCATGAATTGATAAGCTTATTTTGAACAGAAATCATATTCTTATATCTAATCACATCAATTTCATCGTCGTCATCGCATAAATCAACTGCCGCTTGCAACAGATGAAGGACATAATCTCCCTGCTGTAAAAACCTATCGAATGCATACTTGCTCGGGTGACCGTCAGACCCTTCATAATCTGATTGAATGTTATTATTCCAAGCATCCATAGCAGCATTATTGATGCGTGTTGCAATACTCTTTTTAAAGCCATCTGCAGAAACCCCACACTTTAGCAAAAGCTTTATGCTGTATAGCTGTGTGAGCATCAAATTGTTTAAAATAGAATCTGCGTTATCTTTAGAGGGAAACTCTGCAAAGTGATTACAACACATCGTCAATAATGCTGTAGAAAGACTCTCGATTTCCTGAGAAGCCTCTTTTTTAACTCTATCCTTATCGTCCTCCGGAGCATTATCAACAGCTTTTGTAAAACAATTAACAGACTCTTCAATTCTAATATTGGCCAATGTAGACTGCCATCCTGCTGCTTTTCCTTTTAGTAACCACGCCCTATAATTATCGGGTTCAATCTCGATAATTTTATTGCAATAGTTTTCGGCTTCCTTCTGATTACTGGATTCATAGGCACTTTCAGCAATTTTATAGTAGTTATCAATTGAAGCTGAATTATCCACCTTGACTGTACTTCCTGATACGTCAACTGTACCCTCAACCATCATTTTTTTTGCTTCTTCAAGTGAATATTTTGTACCGCATGTCTGGCACACAAACACGCCGTCCTGTTTCAGCAGGTCGGTACTTCCGCACATCTCACAAGTCAACCGTTTCATAATGCATTACTCCTTAACATATCTATTTGGCTTACGTTTTCCATCTTCGACACGATAAATACTATTGATCTGTCCGTTTTTATAAGCTGTGGAAAAATATCTGCCAAACCCCTGACGCTCCTTTGCAGACAGATTTGCCCATTCAAGGCTATCAAACAAATCTTTAACTTCAAATTTAGTTCCTGAAGCTAATGTTGTTATTTTATCATTAGCTTTATTCAACCATTCTAATTCATTCATAGCTTATCCTTTCAACGCCTTGACTTTCTTATTTCGTTTCAATAACATTGTTTCTGCTTCATTGATAGTACTCATCTTATCACTACTGCTCTCAATAGCAGACACCTTACCCACAAGTTCATCTTCAAGCTCTGACAGCGAAGGATCACTCATCGGGTCACTGAGCCTGATCTTCTTTGCAAGCTCTGTCAGCTTCTGCTTGATCTCGCCGTCTGCTTCGCTTTCAGCAAGCATTTCGACCTCGATCTGCAAATCCTTGATAAACTGACGTTTTACAGCGACCTTGTTTTCGGCCGCTGTTATAATTTCTGTGCCGGCATTGGTGGTTATCATGCAGATTGCCGATATTCCAAGTATCAACACGCATACAAGCACTGCACACCAGCTCGGTGCAGAGGATACGAACATAAACACTAAGAACGCCACAAACTGTACCGCAAGATAAACTGCGCTGATATATGCGACGGACGAGCCGAGCAGCTTGCTTTTCAGGTCTTGCTTTTTACCGATCGTCAGATACCATACAAAGCTAACAACAGCAAATGCAATCACCGTAAAAACATAGCCTATCCAGAAAACAGAGGTCTTTTCGGTGGGTATCGCAAATGCGGTCACATTGAACAGGACAAATAGTATTGCAATCACGATATAGGGAGTTTTATTCTTCATCGCTATCCCTCCCTGTTAAACCCGCACTTGGGGCAGAACTTGCCCGGTCGGGTGAATTCAAAGCCGCACTTAGGGCATATGTTCAGCGGCGGAGCTTCCTGTTTTGTTCCGCATTTATCACAGAATAATGTTCCGACTTCCAGTTCAGCTCCGCAGTTATCACAAAAGCACTTAGCCGCAGCAACAGGCTGTGGAGTAGGCTGGCTGTTCATTCCTGAAATTGCTCCGCCTATCGCAGTACCGACAACTCCGCCGACTGCTCCGCCAACACCTGCCATTGTCCCTAAGCCTACGCCCATATTGGTGAACTGTCCGACAGCTTCATTCTGTGCGACCTGCTCCGCAACATCAAAGCCACGCTCCTGCTGATAGGTGTATCCCTCCTGCTGACGTTTGGTTGCCATTGCCTGCGACTGTATCACCATACGCTGTGCTGCTGTCTGCTGTTCGATAATGCCCACCTGCTGTTTGAGCTTTGCTTCAGCAATATCCGCATACTGGCGGAAATGCAGTTCCTTGAACTTTTCATACTGCTCGCTGCCGTCAGGCTTGACAATACCCGTCACAAAGAATTTACGCAGATCAATGCCGTATTCGGCAAAATCCGGCTTTAACTTTTCATGGATACCTTTGGAGAATTCTTCAAGCCGTTCATCTATCTCAAAAATGCTGATTGCATTATTCCGCATCGCCTGCGCAAGATAGGTCTTAACTCTTGTCATCAGGAACGCACGGAAATAATTGATGAGGTGCTGACGGTCAAGCATAACCTCTGTGCCGACAAGATTTATCAGCAGATTGCGGGAATTCTCCACTGCTAAGGTCATTTCTCCGTTCGCACCTATAGCAAGCGGAAAGCCGTAAGTAGGCTCAACATACTGCACCTTGCTGTCTGTCCCCCAGCGAATCGCCATTTGCTCAGTCTTGTTGATGAAATAGACTTCGCAATGAAACGGGGTCTTGCCGTCTGTGGGAATGTTGATGAATCTCCGCAGCAAGGGAATATTCTCTGTTTCAAGCGTATGTCTGCCCGGTCCGAACAGGTCAAGCGCCTGACCATTCATGTAGAACAGAGCTTCCTGCGATTCGTGGACGATAAGCTGTGATGATGTGTTGAAATCCTCACAGGGGTGCTTCCACACAAAGGTGCTGTTATCGCCTTCATATTTTATAATATCGGCTATTTTCATACTTGCCCCCTGACATTTTGCTCAAATTAGCCAAAGCAAAACTATATTTTTTCTATTTTACCACGCAAATTTAACAAAAAAAAAAAAAACAGTTAAGATTTTGTGAAATGTATCAAATTTCAACGAAACCTGAACAATTTTCCGCCGGTTGTTGGCATAAACAGCACTGCTCAACCCTGCTGTGGATAATTTCCCGAAACCACTTGCACAAACCCGAGTTTTCTGCTATACTTAGAACAGAAGTACATCACTGCAAAGGAGAACACCCATGAGTGAAAAGAAATACATCGCCCTCACCTTTGACGACGGCCCCTCAGACGTGACGGGGGCGGTGCTCGACAAGCTGGACAGATACGGCATAAAGGCCACCTTCTTCCTTATCGGGAACAACATCACCCCCGAAAGGGAGGGGCTTGTGCTTCGTGAGTACAGGGAGGGGCACGAGATCAACAACCACAGCCTGACCCACAGCGACATGACCACCCTCACCGAGGAGGAGGTACGAGCCGAGATACAGGCTACCACTGCCATTATCCAAAGGCTCACGGGGCACACCCCCGCCTTCTTCCGCCCGCCCTACATTGCGGTCAATGACACCATGTGCAAAGCTGTCCCCATGCCCTTTATCGCAGGCATAGGCGCCAACGACTGGATGGACGAGGTATCCGCTAAGGAGCGTGCGCAGATGATAACAGAAAAGGCGGAGGACGGTGTGATCATCCTCCTCCACGATGCAAAGGGCAATGTAAAGACGGTGGAGGCGCTTGACACCATCATCCCTGACCTTCTGTCAAGGGGCTTTGAGTTTGTCACCCTCACTGCACTGTTTGAAAAAAAAGGCGTTCTCCCTGTTGCCGGCGGAGAACGCATATACACCAATATACTCAAAAACGGACGTTACGACTGAGATACGCACCCATACCTATCGGGCGCACCTCATTCATACAGCATGGTACATTCCAGCAGCTCTGTGTCAAGATCCTCATCGGCACGGACGATATACTGCATAAAGCGGCTCCCCTGCTCGTCGGTATAGGTGATGACGATGGTGTCCTTACCCGGAGCGGTGGCTTTGAAATACAGCCGTTCCCTGTTGTCGTGGTCCTCAGACAGTGTGAAAATGCCCTTGTCTGTGGCATAGCCCGAATAGCCGCACCCCCTGGGGATAACGATATATTTGCCAGCATCCTCAACCGGGGACGGACACATGACTTTTGCATCCGCTGTCTCCGTCACCTCCGCTGACATCGGGGCAAGTCCTGCTATGGTCATAAGCATTGCAATTATCACATCCATGAAAATCACCCTCCTGTGTATGTTCTGTAATGAATACACATGAGGGTGATGTTATTTTTCGGTAAATATATGAATTTTGTGTGAATATTTCTTTTGGCACAAGGTCATTCATCAGCCTGTGCTCTTGAATTCTGCAATGCCCTTTTAACTTCGATCCTCATGCGGGGCTCCAGAAACATCACTATGCCGTCGATGATCTTGTCATTGGGGGTGAAGATAAGCCTCACCATGCCCCCGGACTTGTGCTTGTAATCCGCATAGTATTCGGTGGCACCATCGTTGGAGGAGGCAAGCACGGTGGTGGCGCCGTCCGGGGCATCGGGCGCCTGGGAAAGCAGACCGAACCTCTCGAACTTTGCTATGTCAGCGGAGATAAGGCGCTTCCTGCTGCGCTTGCCGCTTATCTTGTCCACATCAAGGGTGCCGTTGGTGATAATGTATTCATATTCGGTGTAAAGCCCGGTAAACAGGTAATATCCGCCGTAGAACACCAGGAATATGAGCAGTATCCCCACAGGGAAGAAGATCAGAAACAGCACTGCACTCACAAGGAGCATGGCTAATGCCAGCAGCACCTTCTTTACCGTGTCCCCGCCGGAGGGACGCTTGGTCACCATATATTCCGCATAAAAATCATTTGACATAGTATCACCGCTATCGTAAAACAAAATCCATAGGGTCAGAGCCGTGCCTTAGCTTCTGACGATTATCACCTGAGTGGATGTGGTGTACGGAATGGTAAAATCCACCTTCTCCTCCCTTTCGGGGGTGACAGTTATCCCTGCTACACCCGCATCTGCGGTGCCATCCATGACAGCCGGGATTATCTTATCAAAATCCATGTTCTCTATCTGCAGCTCCATCCCCATTCTGTCACAGGCACAGCGCATGATGTCAACATCTATGCCCACAACTGCCTCCCCGCTGAGGGATTCGTATGGGGGGAACTCCGCATTGGTCGCCATAGTAAGGGTGCCCTTGCTATGATCCGTCCCCTCGGGTGTTATGTAGGGATGTGTTCCTGTTTCATCCCCTATCCAGTTGCTCCGGATAGTGTCAAGAGTACCGTCTGACTGCATCTGGGAGAGAGTGCTGTTGAGTGCATTGAGAAGTTCTTCGTTATCCTTGGAAACAGCAATGGCGTATTCCTCCACCGCAAAGCTCTCATCGAGTATGCGCAGCCCCTTATCACCGCTGATGAAGACCTTTGCAGGCTCCTCATCAATTATGACCGCATCCACTTTGCCATCCTTGAGAGCTGCCACTGCATCAGCGCCCTTGTTGTAGCGCATGACCTTGGCATTCTCCACATCGGAGGCAAATATATCCCCTGTGGTGCCCTGCTGTACCCCGATGGACTTCCCCGTCAGGTCATCAGCGGAGTTGACCTTGTTTGCGGGCACGGAGGAGCAGGCTGTAAGGGCAAGCATCATGAGCGCAGCCAGTGCAGATGTAATACCTCTGTTCATATTCTCACCTTATGTCATTGATTTAGCTGTAATACTTTTCAAGCAGCTCCTTCAGGGGTATGCCGTCTATTGTTACCCCCGATACCTGGCTGGACTTGATGGAGAGATTGTCAAGCCTGCAATTCGATATCTCCGCTCCGGAAAGGTCGCAGCCGGTGAACTTTGCACCTGACAGATCCACTGAATCAAACTGTCCCCTGATGATATCCCCGTTGGACATAGTGAGGCTTGACATGGATACATCGTCAAAGGTAGCTCTCTCCATCCCCGCATTCCTTATGGAGCCATCATCTATAAGGCAGTTCTCCAGCTGGAGGGAATATAGGTTGCTCTTTGATATGGTCATCTCTGACATATCGCAGGAGGTCACGGTGGTTGCACAGAACTTGGAATCCTCCACCTTGGAATTGGAAAAATCGCAGTTCTTGCAGTCATCTATCTTATAATCATGGATAATCATAAATACACTTCTTTTCTAAAGGAGAAAAGCAATCAATCAGCAAGCAGGCAACAAGCATAGCCTGTTGCCTGTAATGCGATCATGTTCTGGCTTTACTTGTCAGCTATAACAGCCACGCCGGGAAGTACCTTGCCCTCCAGGTATTCAAGGGATGCGCCGCCGCCGGTGGAAATGTGGGACATCTTGTC
>DGXE01000041.1:8267-38980 GCA_002395525.1 Ruminococcus sp. UBA4240 | reverse complement strand
GAGATGTGGCTCATCTTGTCAGCGAAGCCCAGCTGGATAACAGCTGCTGCGGAGTCGCCGCCGCCGATGATAGTAGTAGCATCTGTATCAGCAAGTGCCTGTGCCACAGCGATAGTACCCTTTGCAAGAACGGGGTTCTCAAATACGCCCATGGGACCGTTCCATACGACGGTCTTTGCAGACTTTACAGCCTCTGCGAAGAGTGCCTGTGTCTTGGGACCGATGTCAAGACCCATCTTGTCAGCGGGGAGCTTGTCGGCATCGAGGTACTCTACGGAGATCTCAGCGTCAATGGGATCGGGGAAGGATGCAGCAACTGCTGTGTCAACAGGGAGCAGCAGCTTCTTGCCAAGGCTCTCAGCCTTTGCCATCATTTCCTTGCAGTAATCTATCTTCTCGTCGTCAACGAGGGAGGTGCCTACTTCCTTGCCCTGTGCCTTCAGGAAGGTGTATGCCATACCGCCGCCGATGATGAGGGTATCGCACTTTTCAAGGAGGTTGGAGATAACGTTGAGCTTATCAGCTACCTTTGCGCCGCCCAGAATTGCAACGAAGGGTCTTACGGGATCCTCAACCGCATTGCCCAGATACTGGATCTCCTTCATCATAAGGTAGCCCACAGCAGTCTCCTTGACAAACTTTGTAACGCCTGCGGTGGAGGCATGAGCTCTGTGGGAGGAGCCGAAGGCATCCATAACGAATACCTGACCGTCAACCAGATCTGCCAGCTCCTTGGAAAGGTTCTCGCCGTTCTTGGTCTCATCAGCACCTCTGAAACGGGTGTTTTCCAGAACTACGATGTCCCCTTCACCCATTGCAGCCACAGCAGCCTTTGCATTTGCGCCTACAACCTCGTCATCAGCAGCAAAGGTGACCTTAGTGCCGGGGAGGAGCTCAGCCAGTCTGTCAGCAGCAGGCTTTAAGGAGAACTTTGCCTCAGGGCCGTTCTTGGGCTTGCCCAGATGAGAGCAGAGAACTACCTTGCCGCCGTCGGCAATGAGCTTCTTGATTGTGGGGAGAGCCGCAGTGATGCGGTTGTCGTTGGTGATGACGCCGTCCTTCAGGGGCACGTTGAAGTCTACTCTTACGAGCACCTTCTTGCCCTTTACGTTGATGTCATCTACGGATACCTTGTTTAAACCTGCCATATTAATACATCCTTTCATTAAAGGTTATTGCTTGCGTTACTTGGTGAGTCTCCATATATTTCTTGCATACTCGTCAACTGCACGGTCTGCGGAGAACATTCCGGATGCGGAGATGTTGTGCAGGGACATACGGTTCCACTTTTCCTTGTCCTTGTAGCACTCGGTCACATACTGCTGTGCGGACTGGTATGCATCGAAATCAGCAAATACCATGTAGGGATCCTTGAACTTGAGAGCATTTGCCACTTCCTCAAAGCTGCACCCGTTGAGCCCTGCATACATCTTGTCTATTGCATGGCGTATGGTGTCATTGTTGTTGTAGTAATCCTCGGGACGGTAGCCCTGAGCCTTCTTTGCAAGCACCTCTTCTGCGGTCATACCGAAGATGAAGATGTTCTCAGCCCCTGTCTGCTCACGTATCTCTATGTTTGCGCCGTCAAGTGTGCCAAGGGTAAGGGCGCCGTTGAGCATGAGCTTCATGCAGCCTGTGCCGGATGCCTCGGTGCCTGCAAGGGATATCTGCTCGGATACCTCCGCAGCTGGCATCAGCAGCTCTGAAAGGGATACGCAGTAGTCTTCAAGGAATATTACCTGCAGCTTCTTGCTGATGACGGGATCCTTGCGTATCTCCTCCCCCAGTGCCCATATCATCTTGATTATCTGCTTAGCAAGGTAGTAGCCGGGAGCCGCCTTTGCAGCGAAGATATAGGTCTTGGGAACGAATTCCCTGCGGGGATCCTCACGGAGCAGATTATATTCCGCAAGGATGTTGAGGGCATTGAGGTTCTGCCTCTTGTATTCATGCAGACGCTTGAGCTGAACGTCAAAGATGGAATCAGTGTCAAGCACCCTGCCGTAGTTCTGCTTTACATACTTGGCAAAGCGCTGCTTGTTCTCCTTCTTGATCTTTGCCAGTCTGTCAAGCACTTCCTTGTCGTTTTCAAACTTAGCAAATTTTGCAAGCTCAAAGGCATTCTTCTTGAACTCCCCGCCGATAGTGTCCTCAAGCAGAGCTGTGAGCCCGGGATTGGACTGCAGGAGCCAGCGCCTGTAAGCTATGCCGTTTGTGACGTTCTGGAACTTGTGGGGAGTGTAGTTGTATTCGTTTGCGAACACATCCTGCTTGATTATCTCGGAATGGAGCTTGGAAACGCCGTTTACGCTGTGGGATGCACATACGCACAGCAGAGCCATATGCACCTGATTGTTCTGGATGATGGACATACGTGATACCTTGCCCTCATCGCAGGTGCGCTCCAGCACCTCCGCACAGTAGCGGCGGTTGATCTCGCAGATGATGTTGAATATTCTCGGGGTTATCTGGTTGACCAGATTGCAGTCCCACTTCTCCAGCGCCTCCGCCATAACGGTATGGTTGGTGTAGGCAAAGGTATTGGTGACGATGTACCAACTCTTCTCCCAGCTGTAGCCGCAGTCATCAAGGAGAATGCGCATGAGCTCGGGGATGGCAAGTGTGGGATGGGTGTCGTTTATGTGTATGGCTATCTTCTCGTGGAGGTTGTCCAGAGTACCGTAGACAGCCATGTGACGGTTTACTATATCACCTACGGATGCCGCACACAGGAAATACTGCTGACGGTATCTCAGGCTCTTGCCCTCAAGGTGGTTGTCATTGGGATAGAGCACCTTGGATATGGCCTGTGCCACGGTATTCTGGGAGAGGGCATTAACATAGTCCCCCTGATTGAACTTGGTCATATCAAAGGAGGGTGCCTTTGCCTGCCACAGTCTCAGCACGGAGACACCTTCGCTGTCGTACCCGGGGACATACATATCATAGGGCACAGCAAGCACTGTGCTGTAATTCTTGTGTGTTACGGTATGGTACTGACCCTCCCAGTTTTCCACCATTTCCCCGTCAAAGTGTACCTCAATGGACTTGTCAGTCTTGGGCACCAGCCAGCTTTCACCGCCGGGGAGCCAGTTATCGGGGAGCTCGGTCTGCCAGCCCTCATCCAGCTTCTGCTTGAATATGCCGTACTCATAGCAGATGGAGTAGCCCATAGCGGCATACCCGTCAGTTGCAAGGCCGTCAAGGTAGCAGGCGGCAAGTCTTCCCAGACCGCCGTTGCCAAGGCCTGCATCGGGTTCATATTCATATATCCTGTCGATATTCACATCCCACTTGGCAAGGATCTCCTCGGCGATGCTGTTTATCTCAAGGTTATAAAGGCTTGATTTGAGGGAACGGCCCATGAGGAATTCCATGGAGAGGTAGTATACCTCCTTTTTCCCCTTGGAATGTACCTGATGGCGGAATTTCCTTCTCTTTGCACGGAGAAGCTCCACCACTACCGCAGACATGGCCTTGTAGATCTGGTTATCCGATGCATCCACGGGGGTCACATTGAATTCTACCTGAAGCTCGGTGCGAAGTTTCTCCTCAAAGTCTTCCTTACTTATGACAGGGATCATGTTCATCCTCCTAAACTGCCTGTGCTGTACACAGGTCCACAGGTGCCAAAAGCCTCCCATGACCGTTCATGCACACTTTGGCTATCATACCTATCCATTATACTATATCGCAATGCCTTTTTCAATAGGTAATATATACAAAAAAGCCGTTACATCGTTTCCTGTTGATTTTTACCGCTTTTCAACGGCTTTGAGTCCCGTCCCTCTCCTCAGCCACAGCAAGCACCTCTCCGCTGTGTACCTTGACAAGCGGCGCATCGGCAAGGGGGACGTTGCTGACACCTAAAGGGAAATGCCTTTCAAGGGTAACATCACCCTCATATGCAAAGCCGGAAAGGCTCACCTGTGCCGTGTCTGACAGGGCAAACAAGGATATATAGCCCCCGGGATATACTTTGGGGCGGTGCTCCCCTGCTGCAAGGATACAGGCATAGCCTCCCTCAAAGAAGAGGGTCCCTGTACCCCCTCGGGAGCGTATATAGGAAAGAGTCTGGATATTTGCCATGGTGTGGGAGAGCCGTCTGCCCCCGGTGCCCCCGTACAGGAGGAATTCACCGCAGCCCCTGTCAAAGCCCGCCTTTACCGCAAGCATCATATCCGTATCATCCTTGCGTACAGGCACGGTGACAACGTTTTTGCCCTCAGGCACATAGCCCAGACTGTCAAAGTCCCCTATGACAAGGTGAGGGGCTATCCCCTGCTCCATGCAGCGGGCATAGCCGCTGTCTGCGGCTATGACGAAGGCATCAGTGGGGATGTGCACTTTGCCGCACTCGCCCCCCGCTATTATCACACAGATCATATCTCCCAGTCCTTTATGCGCTTAGCCTCTTCAAACATGGTCACATAGCTGTCATGGCGGCTTTTGGCTATCTCCCCCGCCTCCACGGCTGCTATTATCTCACAGCCCTTTTCCTTTGTGTGGGTGCAGTCGGAGAAGCGGCATTTCCCCGTGAATTGGTCAAATTCACGAAAGCACATGGCAAGCTCCTCCTTGTGTATCACCGCATACTGCATGGTATCAAAGGTGGAAAAGCCGGGAGTATCAGCCACATATCCCCCGAAAAGGGGATACAGCCTTGAAACACGGGTGGTGTGCCGCCCTCTGCCCAGCTTGCGGCTGATGTGGGAGGTCTCCAGGGACAGCTGGGGGGCAAGGTGATTGAGAAGTGTTGACTTGCCTGCCCCTGTATTGCCTGTAAAGGCGCATATCTTCCCCCTGACAAGCTCCTTTATCTCCTCAATGCCTCCCCCTGTTTCATAGTCACATATCACCGCAGGGATCCCCGCCCTGCGGTAGACCTCCGGTATAAGGGGATTTTCCTTCAGATCCACCTTGGTAAGGGCTATGCAGGGGGCTATGTCCTTGTATTCGCACACGGCGATGAATTTATCCAGCAGGAGCATATCCGGGGCGGGCTCTGTGGTGGACACCACGAAAACGCACACGTCAAGGTTTGCAAGGAGCGGACGGATAAGGCTGTTTTTGCGGGGGAGAAGCTCTGTGATAAGCCCCTCCTCCACCACGCAGCGGTCTCCTGCCACGGGTGTGAGCCCCTTGTTGCGGAACACACCTCTCGCCTTTGCCTCAACAGTACCCTCCTCTGTTTCAACAGTGAAGATACCCCCAAGTGAATCAAGTATAAGTCCGTTCATAGGTCTTCCTTTATGTTGTGATACCATAGGCATATACACAAAGTGCAGGGTCATGCCCTGCACCTTGCAGTATCAGAAGCGGCTTTTATCTGCCCTCTGTTATCTCTTCCCACCAGTCGGTGTCATTGCCGCCGTCCCTGTTATAGTACTGGTCAGCGGGATCTACAAAGCCTGTATCGGAAGGAGCGGTATCCGTCCTTGGGCGGCGTGTGGTGGCTTCGGTGACGGTAGTCTCCTCCGGGATGCCGTAAAGGGTCTTTAACATACCGGTGTCGTATTCCATCTGGCTTACGGTCTTGGTGTTGAAGTCTACGTTGAATTCTCCCAACTTATGGGCATGACCGTCTGCACCCACAGTTTCAAGTACAACCTTCTGGGTGTCCTTGCCCTCTACCTCGATATTGATGGTAGCTCCTGCATAGCCTATGTTGTCAAAGGACTGCTGGCCTGCAAGATTGCCGTTTACATAGGCGTTGAAGGTAGCCTGTCCCTGTACGTTCTCAGGGATGGCTATGGTGATGTTCACCTTGGACATGGGTACCTTGCCGGAGGAATATGTTATGGTGACAGTCTGCTTGGGATTTACGATATTCACCTGCCCGTCCTCGGTAAGGTGGGGGATGGACTGGTTGATTACCGCATTCTCCTCCTCAACGGAGTCCTGGGACAGTGCGATGACTGTAAAGCCCTTGCCCTCCAGCTCTCTTGTGGCATCTACCACCTGCATACCCACTACATCGGGCATTACCACATCATAGACCTCTGCGCCCAGAGATACATATATGACCACGTTGGAGCCCAGCTCCGCCTCGGAGTTTCTCTCAGGCTCCGTGCGGATTACATGGTTCTCCTCAACGCTTTCGTTGAAGTCCATCACAAGGGTGTATTTGAGCCCCGCATCCTCTATCATGCTGGTGGCAGTGTTCGCTTCAAGGGAATACACATTGGGGATATTCACCATCTGGGGTCCCTTGCTGACGACTGCCTTTACCTGTGTGGAGCCCACGATTATCTGTGAGCCCTCCTTGGGAGTGTGGGAGATTATAGTACCTGCCGGGTATTCGGAGGAATACTTCTCGCTTTCCTTTACCAGCTCGAAGTAGTCTGCATAAAGACTGCGGCACTCGTTGTAATCATGCCCCACAAGGCTCACCATAGCCTGTGTGCTCGTGGAGGTATTGCCAAACTCCTTTATGAGCACGCCTGCCACAAATATGGCTGCAATGATGAATATGGCTGCGGTTATGGCTGTGAGAGCCACCACAAAGTATGAGGACTTTGATACCTCTTCCTCCTCATCCTCGTCGTCATCGTCCTCATCCTCCGGCTCCTCCCGCTTTTTCCTTGCAGGGGGATCCTCAGCCTTTCTGCGGGAAGGTGATTTTTTGCCGTTTCCCTCGTCCTTGCCCGGCAGCTTTGCCTTGTCAAAGTACTTGGTGCCGCTGCCCTCGTCACGGGCGATGTCGTACTCAAAGACGATATCCGGGTTCTTCTTGAACTCCTCTATGTCCTTTATCATCTCCGATGCGGACTGATAGCGCTTTGAGGCATCCTTCTGCATGGCTCTGAGCACTATGGTCTCAAGCGCCTCGGGTATGGTGTCGTTTATCTTCCTGAGAGGCTTCGGCTCCTGCTGCATATGCTGCAGGGCTATCTGTATGGGGGAATCCCCGTCAAAGGGCTTTACACCTGTGAGCATCTCATACAGCATGATGCCCACGGAATAGATGTCGCTCTTTTCGTCGGTGATGTCGCCCCTTGCCTGCTCCGGGCTGATGTAGTGTACGCTGCCGATTGCCTTGTCGGATATGGTCTTGCCCTCCTCACGGGCAAAGCGTGCAATGCCGAAGTCCATGACCTTGATGGTGCCGTCGGAGAACAGCATGATGTTCTGGGGCTTTATGTCCCTGTGGACTATTCCCCTGTCGTGGGCGTGCTGAAGAGCCCTGAGCACCTGAATGATAAAGTGCACGGAATCCTTCCATCTCAGCACTCCCTGCTGCTCCATGAACTCCTTCAGGGTTATGCCGTCAATATACTCCATGACTATGAACTGTATCTTCTCGGTAAAGCCCACGTCGTATATCTTGACGATATTCGGGTGACTGAGCACCGCTATCGCCTTGGACTCATTGCGGAAACGCCTTACAAAGTCGTCATTGTCGGCGTATTCATCCTTCAGGATCTTTACGGCAACAGTCCTGTCTTCATGAAGGTCAACAGCCTTGTAGACCTCTGCCATGCCGCCTATGCCGATAAGCTCGGTAATTTCATAGCGGCCGTCGAGTTTCTTGCCGATGTATTTATCCATCGCTTTACTTCACTCCAAAAGCGGCTTACTTGATAAGCATAGCCGTTATATTATCGCTCCCGTTGTTTTCGAGGGCGGTTTTTACAAGTTTTTCGGGGACAAGTTCGGGGTCGGTATGCTTTACGGTGTAGAACATCACCCCTTCGTCACAGTAGTTGTACAGCCCGTCCGAGCACAGCAGCAATGCCGATCCCTCCGGCATTTCCACCTCAAAGTAGTCAGGATCCACATCCTCCGCCACACCCACAGCACGGGTTATCACGTTGCGCTTGGGGTGGTTCTTTATCTGATCACGGGTGATATCCCCGTTTTCATACATTCTCATGACCATGGAATGATCCTTTGTGACCTGGGTTATCTCATGGGAGACAAGGTAGAGCCTTGAATCCCCCACATTCACCACATGGGCGGTGTTCCCCCTGACAAATGCTGCCACACAGGTGGTGCCCATGCCCTCCCATTCAGGCACAGACAGCCCTAAGTCATATACCACGGCATTTGCAGTCTGCACGGCTGCTATGAGCATATTGCGGATATGATTGGCATCATACTGGGTGCTGTAGGTCTTCTGCACCTTGTCCGCTATCAGATCCGCTGTACGGCGGCTTGCTTCGCTGCCCGCATTGGATCCGCCCATCCCGTCGCACACCGTTGCAAACAATGCATCCTCAAGAACCACGGACGCAAAGCTGTCCTGATTCTCGCTGCGTGCATTGCCGATATCGGTATGGTAGTATACATTCATCATTGGTCACCCTCTATACAACGTATAGTGTACTCAAAGCCCGTGGGCTATATCTCATACTCTCTTCTGAGCTGCCCGCAGGCTGCATCTATATCTGCGCCCAAGGTGCGCCTTACAGTCACATTCAGCCCGTAGTCTGAAAGCATTTTCGCAAACACCTCAACGCTGTGCCTGTCCGCTTTGTATTCCGTTTCCTTTACCTCATTCACCGGGATGAGGTTCACATGGCACATAAAGCCTTTGAGCAGGCCGTACAGCTTCTTTGCATCCTCCCTTGAATCGTTGACACCGTTCATCACCGCATATTCAAAGGATATCCTCCGCCCTGTGGCGTCGGTGTATTCCCGACAGGCCTTCATGAGCTCATCTATATCATAGCGCCTGTTCACAGGCATTATACGGCTGCGCCCCTCATTGTCAGGGCAGTGCAGGGACACAGAAAGGGTAATACCGTATTTTTTCTCCGCAAGCTCCCGTATCCTTGGGACTATACCGCAGGTGGACACAGAAACGTGTCTCAGGCTCATGCCCCGCCCCCTGGCATCGCTTATGTTGTCAAGGAAGCGGCAGGTATTGTCAAAATTGTCAAGAGGCTCCCCTATTCCCATGAGCACTATGCTGTCTATGTGCCTGTGGCTGTTGTCCTCTATGCGGTACACCTGGGACAGCATCTCACCGGCAGTGAGATCTCTCCTGTAGCCTGCAATGGTAGAGGCACAGAAGGTACAGCCCATCTTGCACCCTACCTGCGTTGATATGCATATGCTGTTGCCGTGGTGATATTCCATGAGCACACACTCGATATGGTTGCCGTCTTCAAGCTCACACAGGTATTTTAACGTATTATCCCTCTTGGATTCAAGCCTTCTGACAATTTTTAGGCTATTTATACAATATTTTTCTCCCAATTTTGTGCGTAATGACAGAGAAATATCGGTCATCTGGGAAAAATCCGAGACCTTCTTGCAGTGCAGCCATGAAAAGATCTGCTTCGCACGGAATTTCTTCTCCCCCATTTCCTCTATTACACCTGACAATTCCTCAAAGCTCAGAGAGAGGATATCCTTCCGTTCCATGGCTGACACCACCTTTCCTGTACTTACCTCACCCGTTTCATGCGGCAGATGTAGAATCCGTCATATCCGGGGGCAAAGATAGTTTTTTCATATTCAAAGCCGTATATGTCCGCAAGGTACTGTGGCACCGCATCCCTTTCAAATTCGGGGTGGCAGGAGAGAAATCTCTGTGTCACATCCTCATTCTCAGCACGGTTCACCGTGCAGGTGGAATATACCAGCACTCCCCCGGGCTTTACATATCCGGCGGAGGTCTCCAGTATGCGGTACTGCACATCAGGCAGGGACTTTATATTATCAAGGGGCTTATAGCGTATCTCAGGCTTTGAGGAGATTACTCCGTACCCGCTGCAGGGAACATCGCACAGCACTCTGTCTGCCATGGGCAGGGACTCGCTGTGAACCGTGCCGTCATTGCAGACAGCCCTGATCATGTCTATTCCAAGCCGTTTTGCACCCTGCTCTATGAGCCGCACCCGCTTAGGATGCAGATCGCAGGAGATGATCTCTCCTCTCCCCTCCATAAGGCCTGCCATTGTGAATGACTTGCCCCCGGGGGAAGCGCATATGTCAAGCACACACTCACCCGGCTTCGGGTCAACTGAAAGTGCGCACACCTGTGATGACAGCCCCTGAACGTAAAAGGCACCTTCGTCAAAGAGCCTGTCTGTCACCGCATCGCCCCTGTCACATATGACAGAGTCGGGGACAGGTCCTGTTTTTGCGCCGTATGCTCCAAGCTGTGCCGCCAAGTCCTCCGGGGAGATATTCACGGCACGCAGAGCCGTTTTCTGCTCTGCTGCGCTGTTTTCAAGCCAGATAAGGGCATTGTCTTTGCCGTACCCCTCCATGACACAGCGGATAAGCTCCTCCGGCACGGAATATCTGACTTCAAGGGCTTCCATATCATCCCTTGCGGGAGGTATGGGCTTGCCGTCACGCAGGACGGAGCGCAGGATACCGTTTACAGCAGCCGATGCGGAGGTCTTCCCCAGCTTTTTCACCAGCTTTACGCTCTCATTGACTGCCGCACTGTCGGGCACATCCATGTAATATATCTGATACAGCCCCATAAGAAGGGATATCCTGACTTCTTTGTCAAGTCTTTCCGGCTCACGCTTCGAGTAGGCACGCAGGATATGCATAAGTGTCAGCCGTCGTTGTACCACACCCCATGCGATCCTCTGGGCGAATGCTCTCTCACGTTCATCAAGACCCTGCACGGCACTCCCCGCAAGGTTTGAATAGGCGCCGTCCTCCATGCGGACTATGAGCCTGTAAGCCGCCTCTCTGCCTGTCACAGCCTGTTACCTCTCAGGTAATCCGCCGTGCTCATGCGTTTGCCTCCCGATGCCTGCACCTCAAGGAAGGTGACCGCACCCCCGTCTCCGCAGACCACGGTGAAGCGCTCCCTGTCGCATACAGTACCCGCCGGCAGGTCATAGTGACCTTCCTCCAGGTGGCTGCGGTATACCTTCAGCCTGCGCCCCTCTATCTCGGCAATGGCGCAGGGCCATGAGGACAGCCCCCTTATCAGGTCATGCACCGCCTTTGCGGGCTTGCTGAAATCTATAAGTGACAGCTCCTTTGAAAGCATGGGAGCATAGCTTGAAAGGGCATCGTCCTGCTTTACAGGGGAAAGTCTCCCCTCCTTGAGCTGGGCTATGGTTTCAAGGAGCACCTGCGCCCCAAGGACGGAAAGCCTGTCGTGGAGCTCATCAGCCGTTTCATCAGGCATAATATCTACCGCCTTGGACACCAGCATATCCCCGGTGTCAAGCCCCTCTGCCATCTGCATGGTGGTCACACCAGTGCGGCTCTCGCCGTTTATGATGCTCCACTGTATGGGTCCTGCCCCTCTGTATGCAGGCAGCAGCGACGCATGGACGTTGATACAGCCGTATTTAGGCAGGGAAAGTATCTCCGGGGGGAGTATCTTCCCGTATGCCGCCACCACGATAAGCTCAGGGGACATATCCTTTATTATATCATAAGCCCTCCGGGCATCCTCGCCCTTTTTAAGGCTGACAGGCTGATACACAGGTATGCCCTTTTCCTCGGCACATACCTTTACAGGTGGAGGAGTCAGCTTCATCTTCCTCCCCTGGGGCTTGTCGGGCTGGGTAAACACAGCGGTGACATTTTCCCCCGCATCTATAAGCGCTTTAAGTGACGGCACCGCAAAATCCGGAGTGCCCATATATATCATATTCATTTTCTCACATACTTTTCATCAGGATCTGTTCTCTGCAAGCTGCGCTCCGCTGACATTCCTCAAAGGCTTATCTCCTGCCCTTTCTTCTGCGTTTGCCGCCTGAACCTTCCTCCTGCATAGCCTTGAGCTGTTCGGGGGTGAGTATCTCCTTTGCAATATCGGTGAAAAGCTCTCCCTCAAGGTGAGCGCTCTCGTGGGCAGCACACTGTGCCCCAAGCCCCTCGAATTCACGCTCCCATACATTGCCCTCACGGTCGTATGCACGCAGGGTCACCTTTTCCGGGCGGTCAACATAGCCCCACTTGTCGGGTATGGAAAGACACCCTTCAAGCACGTACTGATCCCCGCTCTGGGCGATGATCTCGGGGTTTACAGCCTCTACCCTGTCCTGTGTGCCGTCCTCATGGTCTATGTGCATGATAAACAGCCTTCTGCATATGCCCACCTGGGGTGCGGCAAGGCCTGCCCCATCAGCTTTGTCAAGGGTCTCATGCATATCGTCGATGAGGGTCGCCAGCTTCTCATCAAATTTCTCCACAGGTCTGCACTTCTTGCGCAGAATGGGATCTCCGTCCAGATATATATTCCTGATCGCCATAACTATCCTTTCATCCAAACAATGCTTTATCAACAGCTCTGGTAGAGAGCGCAAAGCTATCTGTTTATTCACTTTCTTCTAACCCTTAGCACCATAATCCCTATCACCTATCAGGGTATGTCCCCGTTGACATCCACTGTCACGCTCACATCACGCATACAGGGATGCTTTGCCATATCTGTGCGCACCTTGCCAAGGTACTCACGGAACTCCCTGTTGTTGCGGCACTTGATTATGGTGCGGTAGCGGTAGCGGGCGTTTATCCGCTCCACATTACACTTTGCGGGGCCGTATATCCTTACGGGCATCGACCTTCCATGCTCCCGCAGACCGTCCACAAGGTGCTTTGTAAACTCCGTGGCACCGCCTTGCACTTTGTCATCCTCCAGCCCTGTGAAAAGCACCACGCATATATCACAGAAGGGGGGATATATGAGGGCTTTGCGGGTGGCAAGCTCCTGCCTGTAAAATTCCGGGTAGTTCTGCTCCCCTGCAAGGCGGATAACGTAATGGTCGGGCATTGCAGTCTGTATCAGTGCCATGCCGGGCTTGTCCGCCCTGCCGCTGCGCCCTACCACCTGGGTTATAAGGGAGAATGTCTTTTCATAGCTGCGAAAGTCCCCCGCATACAGGGATCTGTCAACGCTCACCACACCCACAAGGGTAACATTGGGGAAATCAAGCCCCTTTGCTATCATCTGTGTGCCTACCATAATGTCATATTCCCCGTTAAGAAAGGCTGTGAACTGCTTTTCATAGGAGCAGCGGGAGTAGGTGGTATCCGCATCCATGCGGAGTATGCGGGCATTTGGGAAAAACTCCGCAAGCTCGTCCTCTATCTTCTGTGTGCCTGCCCCCGTGAATTCAAGGGTCTTCCCTCCGCAAAGGGGACACACAGGCGCTAAGGGGGCGCTGTATCCGCACATATGGCACAGCAGCCTGTGATTGGCTCTGTGATAGGTAAGCGCCACGCTGCAGTTGGGGCATTTCTGGGTCTCCCTGCAGTCAAGGCAGGTGACATAGGTGTGAAAGCCCCGGCGGTTTAGCAGGAGTATGGACTGCTCCCCACGCTTCAGGCGTTCCCGCACCTCGTATATAAGCTCGTCGCTGAAATTATTTTTCAGCCCTGCGGTGTCCACAATATTCACACGGGGAAGAGGGTTCCCCGAATAACGCTTTGTAAGGGCAAAGGAGCGTATCCTCCCTGTGGATGCAAGGTAGGATGTCTCAACAGAGGGGGTAGCAGATGCAAACAGCAGCAGCCCCTTGTGATAGCCGCACCGCATGGCGGCGATCTCCTTTGCGTTGTAGCGGGGGTTCTGCCCTGATTTGTAGGTGCGTTCCCCCTCTTCATCAACTATTATGAGGCCTATTCTGTCAAGAGGGGCAAAGACTGCGCTCCTTGTGCCTATGACTATGCGGCACAGCCCCTCCTTCGCACGGCGGTATTCATCAGCCCTTTGGGACATGGACAGGCCGCTGTGCATAACAGCCACCTTGTCCCCGAAGAGGGATGTGAACCTCTCCACCGTCTGGGGTGTCAGTGATATTTCGGGTATGAGCAGTATTACCTGCCGCCCCGAGTTTATCACATACTCTATCAGCTTTACAAACACAAGGGTCTTGCCGCTCCCTGTGACCCCGTAGAGCAGGGCGCACTGTGAGCTGCCGCTGTCAGCAAGGGCACAAAGCCCCCTGAATACCTTTTCCTGCTCCTCACTCAGCTCCACATCATCAAGGGATGAGGATACGGCAATATCCTGCTTTTTTACGCTCTGGCGCTCCTCGGAAAGCTCGCACAGCCCGTTTTTAGCCATGCGCCTTATAAGCTCCGCAGAGCACCCGGTAAAATAGCATATCTCCTTTACGGATGCGGTGCCCTCCTCCTCAAGGAGGCGTATCACAGCCTCCTGCTTGGGAGTGGCTTTCTTATCCTCATAGCCCGGGGCAAGGCTCACCATAGTTATGGTCTTGTCGGCTATGCGCTGGCGGGTGATGTCCGTTTCCTCCACAAAGCCGCCCTCAGCAAGCTCCCTTGTGCCTTTCCTGTCGCTTGCAAGCAGGGCATCAGCCTCGTTCCTGTTTTCAGCAGCCGCCGCAGAGAGATACAGTCTGTACGCCCTGTCTGACACCTGCCCCTTTGTGGGCTTTTTCTTCAGATCATAGGTGAAGCGAAGCTCCATTCCCAGCCCCGGAGGTATCAGCGCCCTGAACGCCTCGTAATAGGTACACATGGTGGTGTCCCTGATGCGCAGGAGCAGCTCCTGCTGTTCCGCATTGAGTATGGGCTCCTCGTCTATTACGGCGCTTATCTCCTTGAGATCCCCGCCGTCAGACTCCCCCCGTGACAGCACGATGCCTATGCGCCGCCTGTCGCCGCTGCCAAAGGGCACCACCACCCGCTCACCGGGCAGCACGTCAAGCCCTTCCGGCACGGCATAGGTATAGGGCATATCAAAGGAAAATGCCGCCAGGCTCACGCCTACGCAGACTGTCTTCACCTCAGATGGTGCTCTCAGTGGACTTGCCGGGCTTTACGGAAGGATCCTCCACGATGGTGTACTTTCTCTCGTAGAACTCGTCCACAGCCTTCTTCACAGGCTTTTCATCGGATACTATGTGATCCCTTTCCTCCTCCTCGGTTATCTCTCTTGCACGCTTGGCTATCCCCGCAACTACGGAGTAATAGCTTTCATCATGTATGGCAAGCTGTGCCATAGAGGGTTTTAACATCATAATAATCTTCTCCTTTACTTCCTGCCTCTGACCTTTTCCCTTGCGGCTTCAATGACCCCAAGGAAATCGTCAACGGCTTTGTCAAGATCATCATTAACTACTGTATAATCGTAGTACCTTGCCATTTCAAGCTCGGTCTCGGCAGCCTTTACACGCTGCTCTATGACCTCAGCGGACTCTGTGCCCCTTTTTTGCAGACGGTGGCGCAGTGTTTCCACAGAGGGGGGCAGTATAAACACCAGCACTGCCTCGGGGCAGCGCTTTTTCACCTGCATGGCACCCTGTACCTCGATTTCCAGGATAACGTCCCGCCCCTCGTTCAGGTGGCGCTCCACAGGCTCCCTGGGGGTGCCGTAGTAGTTGCCCACATACTCGGCGTGCTCCAGCAGGCCGTCAGCGGCGATGAGCTCCTCGAACTGCTCCCTTGTTTTGAAGTAGTAGCTCACGCCCTCCTGCTCCCCCGGTCTGGGGGCACGGGTAGTGGCGGACACGGACAGGGCAAAGTCATGCCTTTTCCCTGCCGCCTCGAGCAGCGTTCCCTTTCCGCACCCGGAGGGCGCAGAAACCACTATCAAAAGTCCTTTATCCATACTATACTCCTGTCACGCTCTGCCCTGTCATTCCCCGTCGGTACGCTTTGTCACCGTCTGGGGGGAAAGGGCGCACAGCACCACATGGTCGCTGTCCATAATGAGCACGCTCTTTGTCTTCTTGCCGTAGGTGGCATCTATGAGCATCCCTCTGTCCTTTGCATCCTGCACCACACGCTTTATGGGGGCAGAATCCGGATCAGTGACACACAGCAGATGCGCTGCCGAAACAGCATTCCCGAAGCCTATCTCGATAAATTCCATATACTCACCGTGTCATTCCACGTTCTGTATCTGCTCTCTTATCTTCTCTATCTCGCTCTTCATATCCACCACAAGGCGGGTGATGGCGATGTCCTGAGCCTTGGAGCCGATGGTGTTGGCCTCACGGTTGAATTCCTGCACAAGAAAGTCTGCCTTCCTGCCCACAGCCTCGTCGCTGTCAAGCATTTCCGTAAGCTGTCTGATGTGGCTGTGCAGACGCACGGTCTCCTCAGCCACGGCGGTCTTGTCCGCAAATATGGCAGCCTCGGTGACGATGCGGCTCTCGTCGATGTCCCTGTCCGCAAGCAGCTCCGAAAGCCTTGCGTACAGCTTGCTGTGATATTCCTCCACGGCAGCGGGAGAAAGCCTTTCTATCTCCCCTACCTGCCGCTCGATAACGTCAAGGCGCTCCAGAATGTCCTCCCGGAGCCGCTCCCCCTCACGCTCACGCATGGCGATAAAGCCTGCAACAGCCTTGTCAGCAACTGCCCTCACATCAGTCCAGATGCTTTCCTCATCCGCTTCGTTTTTCTTCACGGTGAATATATCCGGCAGCCGCATAATGGATGAAAGGGTGAGGTCATCCGTAACAGAAAGGGCATCCCCCGCCTCACGAAGGGCATCCACATATGCCTTTGCCGCAGGCATATTCACGGTCACGGTCATATCCTGGGCTGAGATGGTGTTTACCGTCACATTAAGCTCTACCTTGCCCCTGCCTATGCGGCCGTTCATGTAGCCTTTGAGCCTTTCCTCAAGAAAGCCCATATTTCTGGGCACACGGGAGGTGAGCTCAAAATACCTGTGGTTCACAGAACGCAGCTCGACGGTTATCTCCCTGCCGTTCATGACCTCACTCGCTCTCCCGAAGCCTGTCATGCTCTTTATCATTAAAATCACCCTATCGTTTGTCGTTGGTCATTTCCGTCCCAAGCTCCTGAAGGTTCTGCTCTTACAGCAAAAACCCCATAACTAATTGATTATACCATAGTTTATCCATAAAATCAAGCAATTAACACAAAGTTCAAAATATACACGGATATTTTTTAACATACTGCCTAACTACCGCTGATATGTTTTCAGTATCTCCAGCGCCTGCTCCTCCATGGGGGAATGTCTGTCCATCGCCCGCTTCTGCAGATAGCGGTGCGCCTCCTCCTCGGTCATGTTAAGGTACTCTATGAGCATACACTTTGCACGGTATATAAGGCGGTCAGCCTCCGCCCGCCGGCGCAGGCCGTCATTTTCCCCCCGTATCATGTCCATGCTCTGCTTGACGGATACCGCCTTCCTGATGACATTGACCGCAATGGACATGGGCACGTTCTTCGGCAGGAGGGAAACATTCAGGCCGTTCAGCTTTGAGGACACCTCATCATATATCTTTGAGGGCACGAATGCCACCTGCTCCGCACTTGTATTGGCACAGAAATAGGCGATGGTGTTCAGCCCCAGCTCCCCTGCAAAGGGCAGCACCGATACTATCAGCTCATACCCTTTATCCATACAGAAGCTGCGGGGATCTGTCCCGTCACAGCGGGTGACATCGGTTATGCCCGCAGCTTCAAGCATCCTTTTCACGCCCGCAAGGGCATCGGAGGATGTACATATCACAACAGTCTTCATCAGTCACATCCTCTTGACGGAACGGTCATGGGAGGAGGATATGTCCCTTATGCTGTGCCGTATCTTGTCCCTGTAGTTGTAATACAGGAAGGCAAAGAGCCTTGCAAGGGCTGATACCGCAAATACCCCGGCACCCACGGAGCACAGCATACCTGCCGCATCAAAAAGCCCTGATATGAAGGTATCCTTGTCGTTGTTCACAAGAGCCAGCACCGTCTGATAGAAGGGGCTTACAGGGAACAGGGGCAGAAGGCTTGCAAACAGGTACATGGTGGAGGGAACTTTGAGCACAAATGCCAGTATCTCGCAGTACAGCACCGTACAGGCGGCTGCAACGAAGGCGGATTTCACCCCCGAAAAGCCGTGGGTCTGTGCCATGAGGAGCACCAGCTCCCCCAGTGTCCCCCCCAGTGCCGCCACTGCTATATGCTTAGGGCGGATATTCAGCAGAAAACCAAATCCCAGTGACAGCCCGAATGCAAACAGGCAGGTCAGGGGTATACCGTATGTTTCCATATGTTCCTCTTTTCAAAGGCAAAATGCATTTCTAAAGCTTTATAGATACTGCCACTGCGATCCCCGCCCCAAGGAAAATGCCGCACAGGGAGAAGATGAGGTGGGCGAGCTTTAAGGCGGCGGAGCGTGTATCCCCGGTGACAAGCTCCCTCATCATGTCCACAAAGGGTATGACAGGGACTACCGACATACAGCCCCCCACTATGAGCAGATCATAGTGCTCCACAAAGCCTATGGCGGATACTATGACAGCCGCCGCAGACACCGCCGCAGAGCAGCAGAAGGACATAAGGAAAAAGCTGGCCTCAGAGCCCTCCAGCTTCATTCTCAGAAGCTGTACGATGAGCGAAAGCAGCCCTGCAAACACTGCCTCCGGGAATGTCCCGCCAAGGATCAGCACACCGCAGGCAGCCACGATAAAGGAGGATACGAACATCACCCTCTTTGGGTATCTGCGGCGGACACCCACCGAGGAGAGCCTTCTCATGCACACATCATAGCCGGGGTGCTTGTCCGCTATGAATTTTGCCGCATCTATGTATTTGCCCAGCTTGTCAAGGTCGGTGCCCGGGTGCAGCTCCCCCGTCACGGTGACGGGCCTGCCCCCCCTGTCACGGAGGGTGACAGTACATTCAACGGGGTTCAGAACCACCTGGGCATTCGGGTACGAGTAGGCAGCCAGTATCTTCCTTATGTGCTCACGCACCCTGTAGATCTCAGCTCCGCTGCCCACAAGCCCCTTTGCCACATCTATACAAACATCAGCAAGTTCGGTTTCGGTCACAGTCATCACCCTAACAGCTCTAATCTTTGCAGCATACGCTGACATCCGGTTCTAACCTATGATTATAACATATCTCTCCCGTATATTCAAGTATTTTTGCATAAAAAGTCATTTGTTACAGGAGAAGTCTGATCCCTCGGTGCACTGGCGGATGATTTACGTTCATGGGTCGTCTGCAAGAAAAACTATCCGTTAGCAAGTCCGTAAAACAAAAAACATCGACCCCCCGTAAAGGATGATCGATGAAAATTCTTTGATGATGACCTTTCGGTCAGCCGGAACAATAAGAACTGTTCCGGCTGTCTGGCGGAGAAGGAGGGATTCGAACCCTCGATGCGCTATTAACGCATACACGAGTTCCAGTCGTGCGCCATAAACCGGGCTAGGCGACTTCTCCATAAAGCGGTGATCCGCAGCACACCTGACTCAACGTCAAGCAACTTTGTAATTATATCATGTTGTTTTTGATTTGTCAAGACTTTTTGAAGAATTTATATTAAATATCACTTACAATAAAGTAAATAATTTGTTACCAAGTATAGGCTTGTCATTTATTCTGTAAAGAGCTGAGTATCATCTCCTTCCTGATCCGATGAATGTGGTGCTATTGAACAACCGAACCTCTATTTGATTGTACAATATGTTGATTTTAATATTATTTACTCTTTAATATTGACACCGTGTCAGAATTATGCTATTCTGTTTATAGTGACACGATGTCAGAATACAAAGGGAGTGACCACAATGAAAAAGTGCATTGATACGATGCTGGCCCTCTACCCCTCACCTGTGACCATCATAGGCGCAATGAACGGGGATAAGCCTACCTGGACACTGGTCGCACACACCGGTATCATCGGGCATGACCGCATACTTGTAAGCCTTGCACAGTCCCATTTTATCAATCACATTATCAAGGACAACGGCAAACTGAGTGTAAACCTTGTGACAGAGGAAATGCTCTCCGGCGTGGATATTGCAGGCTCTGTGACGGGAGCTTTGCATGATAAATCAGAGCTGTTTGAATATGAGCTCGGGAAAAACGGCACGCCTATAATTACGGCATCAAGGCTTGCACTTGAATGTACTGTAGCTGATATCTATGAGACACCGAATTTCGAGAGCTTCATCTGCACCATAGACAACACCTATGCAGAGGAGAGCTGCCTGAATGACATGGGCAAGCCGGACTATGCGAAAATCAGGCCTGTGCTGTTTGAATTCCCCAATTATCAGTATCTCAGAACAGGTGATGTCATCGGCAGATGCCTGAGCTTTAAGGAGGCTGAGTAATGCCAAAGGGATCAAAGGAACTTACAGCTTCACGGAGAGAAGAGATCGTAAACGCCTGCGAACAGCTGTACAGAACCATGAGCTTCAAGGACATAACAATCAAGGACATAGGTGAGGTCACATCCTTTACAAGAACGTCCATATACAACTACTTCCGGACCAAGGAGGAAATATTCCTCGCCCTTATGCAGCGTGAATATGAGCGCTGGGCGCAGGAGATGAACAACCTGTGCACCGAAAACGAAACCATGACCGCCGAAGACTTCGCCTCGGCTGTGGCACGCTCCCTTGAAAGCCATGAACAGCTTCTGAGGCTCCTTTCCATGAACCATTACGACATGGAGGAGAACTCACGTCCCCAGCGGCTGACGGAGTTCAAGGAGGCATACGGTGCTTCACTGGATGCGGTGAGAGCCTGCGTGAGAAAGTTTTTCCCGGACAGCGACTGTGAGAAGTTCATCTTCGTTTTCTTCCCCTTTCTGTTCGGTGTCTACCCCTATTCGGTGGCGACAGAAAAACAGCTTGATGCCATGCGTGACGCAAAAATTGATTTTAAGCTGCACAGCATATGCGAAATAGTATATTCCTGCGTGATACAACTGCTTGGAGGTGCAAAATGAAATACACAAGACTTGGAAATTCAGACCTTAACGTGTCCCGTATCTGCATGGGGTGCATGGGCTTTGGCAATGCAGCCGACGGTCAGCATTCCTGGACCGTTGATGAGGAACATTCCCGTGAGATAATAAAGCGGGGCCTTGACCTGGGGGTGAACTTCTTTGACACCGCCATCGCCTATCAGTCGGGGACAAGCGAACAGTATGTGGGCAGGGCGCTTCGTGACTATGCAAGGCGTGATGAGGTGGTGGTAGCCACAAAGTTCCTGCCACGCACACCCGATGAGATAGAGGCGGGCATCACAGGGCAGCAGCATATTGAGCGCATGATCGACAAGAGCCTTGAAAACCTTGGCATGGACTATGTTGACCTGTACATCTACCATATGTGGGACTGGAATACACCCATATATGACATACTGGAGGGTCTGAACAACGCAGTAAAGGCGGGGAAGGCTCGCTACATCGGCATCTCAAACTGCTATGCATGGCAGCTTGCAAAGGCAAATGCACTGGCACAGCAGGAGGGCTTTGCAAAGTTCGTATCCGTCCAGGGGCACTATAACCTCATCTTCCGTGAGGAGGAGCGGGAAATGGCTATGCTATGCGCTGAGGACAACATCGCCATGACACCATACAGTGCCCTTGCCAGCGGAAGACTTGCAAGGCTCCCCGGGGAGACCTCGAAGCGGGCAGAGGAGGACACCTACGCCAAATTCAAGTACGATGCCACAAAGGAGCAGGACGAGGTCATCATCCGCCGTGTTGCAGAGGTGGCCCAAAGGCACGGTGTCTCCATGACGGAGGTGAGCCTTGCGTGGCTTCTCACAAAGGTGACTGCCCCTGTTGCAGGGGCTACAAAGTTGCACCACATAGAGGGGGCGGCAAAGGCCGTTGACCTTGAACTTGCGGAAGATGAGCTTGATTATCTGGAAGAGCCCTATGTGCCTCATGCCCTTGCGGGGGTAATGGCACAGAACAAGCCTGCAAACAAAAACGAAAAGCACGTCTGGTCAACAGGCTCACAGAAGATCTGCGGCAGGCATTGACGAGACACTGCGCAAAACAGGCCTTGACTATCTGGATATGATGATAATACACTCGCCCCAGCCCTGGGCGCAGATGATACCATATCGTCAGGCAACCGTAAGAAGCGTGAGGAGTGCAAGATCATAGACAATATCTTACAGGAAGATGTGCTGTTTACAAGCCCTTCCAGTGCAGCTGAGTTTGTTACGGGGAAAAGCTGTAATGGATGGATTTCGTGGAAAACTAAGGACGGAAAAACATTGCATGATTTGGAGGAAACAAATGCAAAGGATTCATAATGCGTGAAAGGATAAATAAATGATTAATCCCTTATCCGAAACTGCTTTGCTGAAGGTTTTTAAGAAATCGTCGAAGAACCCAAATCTTATTGGTACTAACGAAGGAATCACTGTTGAATACAAAGAATCATTCGGTTGGAAAAGCATGAGTGATTATTTCAAAGCTATGGCTGCTTTTTCTAATCGTGATGGAGGGTACATAATATTTGGCATTAAAGATAAATCTCATGAATTACTTGGCTTAAAAGATGATGCATTAAGGCGTTTTGAGGAAATAGACAATCAAGAGTGGTCAACTAATCTGCGAGAACACTTTTCTCCGGAGATTTTTTGGGAGAAAATCACTTTCTACCATGAAGGAAAAACATTCGGAATATTTTACACATATTCTGCTAAAGAAAAGCCTATAATGCAAAAAAGATGCTGGAGAACTTAGAAAAGGGGCAATATACTATCGATATAATTCGCAAAACTCTGAGATTGACTATCCTGAACTTCATAATATCATAGAACTTGAAAAGAATAAGATAAATGCCCTTTGGATGCAAACCATAAGACAGATAGGTGATTCTGGAATTACCAAAACAGTTCTGTTGGATTTAAAGAACGGAAAGATGACTGGAGCAAATACTTCTCTTTATATTGACGAATCATTGTTGAACGATATATCATTTGTGCAAAAATTGATCTTTCTGTTTACAAACTCAGAATATTATGCTATAATAATTCTAAAATCTATAAACAATAAAACTGACGGAAAGCCGGTGATCCCGCTGCTGACATATACATTCGGCACATACATACAGGACAACTATATTACGCTGCTGCTGTTATCCGCGCTTATCATCATGCTAATAGGCGACCGGAAGATGAAGATAAGCGCGGATAACATTGGCGATCACGGTATTGCAGGCTGTCGAGCTGATGTGTGACAGATACGGCTGGAGCCACAGGATACTGTATTACAAATGCGCGGCGACATACTGGCTGTATCAGCTTGCCGCGATGCTGGAGCTGTATCTCGTGGCTCCGATAAAGCATAAATTCCTAATGGCGATACCGTATGCGGTAAACTTTACCTTGCAAAAGCAAAAGCTATGTTCAGATGATAACGCTGAGGCGTTTCATAAAATTTCCAAAAAAGGAGCTTTTCTATGAAAAAAAGAAAGATTTTAGGCCTTGGACTTGCGGCGTGTCTCGCAATTACATCGCTTGCCGCACCGGTATATGCAGCGGATGAGACGACTGCCGCTGTTGCCGCAACTGCATCAAAGTCGTACAAGATCACAAAAAGGAATATCCCTACATATTTCTTTAAGTACAAGTCGGAAGACAACAAGAAGATACCGCTCTACTACATGAACGGCAGTGATGTTCCGTATTTCGAGATCACGGATATGGTATCGTCTCTCGAAACGATCGTAAAGGGGTGCGGAAAGCCCGATTTTGAGCTCAAGGTCGAGAAAGACGGGAATAGAGTCACTCTCACAAGGGAGAATAATTACTTTGTTACTCTTGATTTTGACAAGGATACGGTATTTTTCTGGGATTATGACGGTTTCTTCACATCGAGCAGCACCAAGACTCTTTTAGATCTGATCATGCCTATTTATGAAACTTCAGATTTTACTTTTATGCTGAAGACCGTGGGCTCTACCGAACGTACCGGAAACACAGTCACTCTGGACGCGGGTTCTTATGAAATTGATTTTGTTCGTAAAGGAGATAAGTATTATATACCCGTGCAGACGTTCTCTGATATATTCCTTTCCGGTTTTGGCGCGGGCGTAACGCTGTATAATACCCATTCGCTCATTATCTATCTGGAAGGTATGGATTCGCTGTATAACCATGATACAGGCAAATACACCAAGCTCGGACAGGTCTATTACGGCAAAGATGGCAAATACGCGACAGGCAAAGTCAGTGAAACTATGTCCGAATTCAGCGTGAATGAATTCTGCTTTGCTATGGACACTCTTTATGGTCTTAAGAAAGAGCATAATATCACTGCATTCAAAGAGGTCATCGTTCAACGTGATACCGGATTCAATATGTACAGTACAAACGCCAAGAAGATCGACAGAGAACTCTGGAATCTTATTTATCAGAATGTCGATGATATTCACAGCAGATATGCTTTGAGCTCTTATGCGTCCGGCGCTGATTACAAATGGAAACTCTATGAGAAATACGGACAGGGTTACGCAAGAGATTTCATTTTTACGTTCGATGAGGAACTTAAAGAATTCAGAAAGAAATACAATCCTGATCTGAAAATATACGAGGAGCACGGCGATACTGCATATATCACATTTGATGGTTTTGAACTCGATTTTTCCAGTTTATTATATCTTTTCGGAGATGAACCCGGAGAATCCAATAATATTACGTTGGACAGAGTACATGATACAATAGGACTGATCTCATATTCTGTTCAGCAGATACTCCGCAAGGACAGCCCGATAAAGAACGTTGTTCTCGATCTGTCATTAAATGGCGGCGGAGCTGTTGATGCGGCTGCTTATGTTGTCGCTGCGTTCCTTGGCAAGGCTTCATTCAGTGTCGAAAATGCTCTCAGCGGTTCCCGGATCACAAACGATTATATGTGCGACATCAATTTTGATACAAAGTTTGACAATAATGAGACGCTTGCTGGCAAGGGACTCAACCTTTACTGCCTTACTACAAAGGCAAGCTTCTCCTGCGGAAACCTTGTGCCATGCATATTCAAGGAAGATCCTCATGTATCTATTATCGGACAGAAGTCCGGAGGCGGCGCCTGCACGGTAGGTACGATCTCTACAGCTACCGGTACGGTCCTGGATATTTCCAGCAATACACGTCTGAGCTATATAAAGAACGGTTCGTTCTATAATGTGGATCAGGGCGCGGAACCCGATTTCACGATATCCAAGTACGAACACCTCTTTGACAGAGAGTGGCTTACGGAATATATCGATAATCTTGCATAAATCAAAACCACTGCCAAAACAGCGCCATGCCGGATTTTATGGGACGCTTAAGCTGAATTGTGGCGATCTGGCAGCAATGATAATATAATTGTCTGAATAGAAAAGAGCTATCTGATTCTGTTTTGAATCTGACAGCTCTTTTTGTTTTATTCTAAGCTATTCAAAGAATGGTTACCCGTATGACAATGCCTGCATTGAATCATTTCACTCGCTCATCAAGGGCATAGTCGCCGTAATAGGTGATCTCATAGGCGTTTTCACCCGGATATTTTCGCAGAGAATCCATTGTTTTGTTCTTGTTCTCGTCCTTGAAACGGAAGGCGTATTTTTTCTGCTCCTCCGCTTCGATGATGGGGCAGCGGATATAAGGCTCGGTCACTTCAAGGAGCTTATCGAAAACATCATCGACCTCATCATTTTGGCACGGACTCATAAATATCAGATAGTACCTTGGTTGTTCCGGCTTGCAGAAAACATAATTCTAACAGCGGAAGGATATGGTCGAGCCGCCGTGACAGATCAGATCATAGTCACCGCCCGGATACCGCTTCCAGCCACGCCAGCCGCAGCCGCTCATCAATTGAAATGGATGACCCGGATTCACGCCCTGCCATTGCGGATGACACAGTGGTGCTTGACAGCTATACCACTGTGTATCTGGGCTACCCTATCTGGTGGGGGGATGCCCAGAGGATAATGAGCACCTTTGTTGAGGGGCACGACTTTGAGGGGAAGACGGTCATCCCCTTCTGCACCTCAGGGGGAAGTCCCATAGGCAGGAGCGGCGATAACCTTGCCGCACAGGCAGGGAGCGGGAACTGGCTCCGGGGGGAGAGGCTGGATGCAGGCATCTCTGAGGATGAGATACAAAGCTGGATAGACAAGCTGAACTGAACAGGGAGGGACTGTTATGCGCCCCAAGACTGCGAACATCATCAGAAGGATAGTGGACGTGCTGCTGACAGTCCTTCTGCTGTTTCTGATGGCATTTCAGGTGACAGGAGATGTGCTCCACGAATGGCTGGGGATAGGCATGACCGCAGCGCTCCTACTGCACCACATTCTGAACCGCAGCTGGTACAGGTCGGTTTTCAGGGGGAAGTACACCCCCTATCGCATAGCCGTGACAGCGGTCAACACCCTGATGCTGGTGTCCATAGTCCTCACAGCCCTCAGCGGCATGGCAATGAGCAGCCATGCAGTGCCCTTCATGTACGGATTGATGAAGGTGATGACCGCACAGACACTTCACCTGGGAATGTCCCACTGGTCATTCATTCTCATGGGAATCCACATCGGGCTTCACATGAAGGCAATGACCGCAAAGCTGCTCCCTAAGGGTAAGACGGCATTCAGGGCGATACTCACAGCCATTGCAGGTGCGGTGCTATGGAGGCTCACAAAAAGCGGCATAATAAGCTATATCACCTTCCAAGCCCACTTTGCATTCCTTGACTATTCTGCCCCGAAGTGGCTTATCATCCTCGAAAACCTTTCGATGCTGCTGTTCTTTGTGCTGGCAGGGTATGTGCTGTCGGAGTTCAAACAGCTGAAGAAAAAAGCAGCCAGTGAAAAGACATAGCTTTGAAGACACGTCCCTGAATCCATTGATAACTTCCGCAAGGGAGAGACACGATTATCTGCGGCGGCATTGACCGCTGTCATAAAGTAGAAAAGCCGCCCTGACGGGCGGCTCTTTATTGTCGTATTGCACATTACCAGTTACGCTTTATGAATATTGTACAATACATATCTGTTCTTTTTTCAAAAAGCCCTTGCAATCCCTTCCGGAAAGGATCGTACTCGTATAGAAGCTTTATTAAAACTGCTGTAAACAAGAACTTTACAGCAAGCTATGGGATAAACAGGCAGATACTTTGAGAAGGTATCTGCCTGTTTTCTGTTTAAGTTACATCTTAATGCTCATGCCGCTACTGAACTCGTCCTTGCTGTTTTCATAACCGACATAAAACAAGGCCACCGTCTTCACGGTCACTGCGGGTGATGTGATTTTATCTTTGTTATTCAGCAGAAGCAATATCCTTCTTGGTCACTTTGCTCCATTTGCCGTTTACATAAGCCTTTACAGCAAATCTTTCTCCCTTTTCGCCCTTTACCCTGACGCTGGTCCTGGCAGTATCGCCCACCTTTTTCAGTCTGCCGTCGGTGAAGGTGTATATGCGGTACTTGTCCGCACCGGGAACAGCCTTCCACCTGAGGATGACCTTGCCGTCAGCCGTCTTTGCGGTAACAACCGGCTTATTGCTGCCCACCTTGGCATTTACTCTTGCGGAAAGTCTTGCAGGAGCGGTGAAATCCCCCTTTACATAGCGCACAATGAATGTGTATGTGCCGGCTTCCATGCCGCTCAGATCATATTCCATTGAATCAGTGGTGCCCACTCTCTTCCACTGGGTGTCCCCCTTCTTTCTGGCACTGATGATGAACTTGTCAGCACCGGGGAGGCTGTCCCAGACAAGGGTGTTGTTCATGGCCACTGCACTGAATGTGTAATTCTCCTCTGCTCTCGCTTCGCCAGTACCCACACCCCCTGTGCCGATCTTGGGGGAGGCGGATACAACTACGGGCAGGGAGGGTGCCGGGGCATCGGGAACAGGCGTTACATTGACAACGCAGGTGACTTTATATCCCCCGTCCTCGGAGGTGGCGGTGATGACTGCAATGCCCACGCCTGTTGCAGTTACCACCCCGTCAGTCACTGTGGCGATCGCCGGAGAGGATGTCTTCCAGCTCACATTCCTGTTGTCCGCATTGTCGGGAATCACCTCTGCGGTGAGTGTGGCTGTATCTCCCACTGTGAGTTCAAGTGAAGTCTTGTCAAGGCTCAGACCTGTCACCTTTACAAGATCCCCTGTAAGGTAGCCTTTTTTGCCGCCCTTTCCGTCAATAACCGCATATTCCGCATCCGTCTTGGCGCTGTCAAAGACCGTGCCGTTGCCGCCCACGATGGCTGTGCAGTCTGTGAACATCAGACCCGAATTTGTCACCTGATCTGTCGTCCATTTATCTGAAACGGTTATTGTTTTGAGCTTGGAGCATGACCCGAACATACCGTCCATCTTCTCAACTTTTGAAGTATCAAAGTCTGACAGATCAAGTGCGGTGAGCTCAGAGCAAAATGCGAACATGGTGTTCATATCCGTGACATTTGATGTATCAAAGCCTGACAGATCCAGTGAGGTGAGCGCTGAACAGTCGGTGAACATCATTTCCATTCTGGTTACTCTTGAAGTATCAAAATGGGAAACATCAAGTGTCTGAAGGGAGGCACAGTCATAGAACATTGAACTCATATTTGTGACATTTGAAGTATCAAGACCCGTCAGATCAAGCGAGGTCATAGAATAGCAGTGGTTGAATAAAAAGGTCATATCTGTGACTTTCGATGTGTCAAATCCTGAAAGATCAAGAGATTCAAGCTCAAAGCAGTTGAAGAACATGGAACGGATATCAGTGACACCTGAAGTATCAAAGCCGGAAACATCGAGGGTTTTTAATTTGGAGCAATATCCGAACATAAAGCTCATATCCGTAACACCCACGGTGGATGCATTTGAAAGGTCTATATCCGTGACATTAGAGAACTGGTAGAATAAAGAACTTGAATCAGCAGGGAACTTTGCTCCTGTTTCAGCCACGATCTCCGTTATGTCCGTCTTTGCCTTCCCTGCATTGGCAAGAGCCTTATCTATGCTGTTGGTGGCATCCGTGCCGTTGAACTCACCTACAAGGTGCAGGACATTTGATGTGTCAACATAGGTCACGGTCTCGGCAATATCCGTAAGATAGCCCTTGCTGCCGCTCCTGCCGTCAACTCTTGCATATTCTGCGTCTGTCTTTGCACTGTCGAAAGCGGTACCGTGTCCGCCCACGATGGCTGTGCAGCCTGTGAACATCTGAGTGGAATCGGTAACTGCCGCTGTGCTCCATTTGTCCGATACTAATATGGTTTTCAGGGAAGAACAGTTTTGGAACATACGCTCCGTGTTCGTAACAGTGCCTGTATCAAAGCCTGACAGATCAAGAGTAGTGAGGGATGAACAACTATAAAACATTGCGCGCATGCTCTCTATTTTTGAGGTATCAAAACTCGAAAGATCAACGGAAGCAAGGGACGAACAGCCTGCAAAAAGATTATCTATACTTGTCAGGTTGCTTGTATCAAAGCCGCTGAGGTTGATGGAAGTAAGTGAGGAACAGCCATGGAACATAGCGAAGATCGAGATGGTTTTTGAAGTATCAAAGTTTGAAAGATCAAGTGTGGTCAATGAAGAACAATCTGCGAACATACGTGTCATACCTCCGGTAACACCTGAAGTATCAAAGTTTGATAGATCAATGGAGGTAAGCGAAGAACACCCAGAAAACATCCCGCCCATATCTATGATCTTGCTTGTATCAAAATTGCTCAGATCAATTGAAGCAAGTGAGGAACAATTGAAAAACATATCGTAGGCACCGGTGACATGGCTCGTATCAAAGCCGCTGACATCCAGATCCGTAAGGGATGTGCAGTTTGCGAACATAGCGTGCATATCCGTGGTGTTGATCGTATCTGCATTTTTCAGGTCGATAGTTGTAGCGTTTGTGAAACTATCGAACATATAAGATGAATTTACAGGGAACTTTGCACCTGTTTCCGCTACGACCGCGGTTATATCCGACCTTTCTTTCCCGGCTTTCTCCAGAGCCTTATCTATGCTGTTGGTGGTATCCGTGCGGTTGAACTCACCTACAAGGTGCAGTACATTTGACTCATCCACATAGGTCACATCAAAGGGTGCCGCACTTACCGCAGGCACAAGATCAATGAATTGTACCCCCCCGGGTATGGCAGGCATAGTGCCGCCTATGAGAGTGAGCGCAAGTACGGCAGCAGCCGCACGCCTGATGGTTCTTTTCATTTTCATTCTCCTCCTTGGCTTTATTGCATAAGATCAGGTCATAATTTGCTGTCCATATTATATCTCATATTTTTTCATTTGTCATCTGCCGAAAGTCGTAGACGGAATGACGATAATTCAAGATGCAGCAGCTTCAATATTGTGCATATATCACAAACGCAGAACAACATCACCATCTCACAGCTCAGAGAGCATAATACCAATACTTATTTCTGACCGATGTACAGACGAGGAACAAGCCGCAAATGCCTGAATAAGGGATTTGCGGCTTGTCTATACCAAGAGGAGTATAGTATCACTCCCCTGCAAATATCTTCACAGCCTTCTGCATTACCTCTGCAGGAGACTCCTTTTTCAGCGCAATGGAGATGTATGGTGCCTCCACCGAGAAATTGGCAGTCACACGCCCCCTGAATGCCTCGTTGAGTGCCTGCACCTGCTGCATCTCCGCCGTGCGCACATACATCACTATGCTGTTGTTCTTCTGGCTTATCTCCCGCACCCCTGCCCGTGATGCAAGATTTCGTGTAAGAGCAACATTGATAAGCCCTATGATAGCCTTCGGCGGGTCTCCGTAGCGGTCGATGAATTCGTCCGTGAGATCCACACTCTCCGCCACGCTCTTCACCCCCGCAATGCGGCGGTATGCTTCAAGCCGCCCTGTCAGGGAGGTTATGTAGTCCTCCGGGATGTGGGCATCTATCTGCAGGTCGATAAGGCAGTCCTCCGGGGAGGGCGGAGGGGGTGCCCCTGTTTCCTCCGCAATGGCACGGTTCAGAAGACGGATATACATATCGTAGCCCACAGCCTCCATGTGGCCGTGCTGACGGCCGCCCAGTATATCCCCCGCCCCCCGGATCTCCAGATCCCGCAT
>DGXE01000041.1:0-8198 GCA_002395525.1 Ruminococcus sp. UBA4240 | reverse complement strand
TCCCGCATGGCGATGCGGAAGCCGCTGCCGAAGGAGGTAAACTCCCTTATGGCGGAAAGCCTTTTGGATGCCACCTCTGTCAGCACCTTACCACGTCTGAAGGTGAAATAGGCGTAGGCACGGCGGTTTGAACGCCCCACACGTCCCCTGAGCTGATAGAGCTGAGAAAGGCCGAATCTGTCGGAATCCTCTATGATAAGGGTGTTCACATTGGGAACGTCCACACCTGTTTCAACTATTGTAGTGCAGACAAGTATATCTATCTCGTGCTGCACAAGCTTTGTCCATATTTCCGAAAGCTCCTCCTCGTCCGTCTGACCGTGTGCCACTGCGATGCGAGCCTCCGGCAGAAGTGCCGCCAGACTGCCCGCGCATATGTCTATGGTCTCCACACGGTTGTGGATGTAGTACACCTGCCCACCACGGCGCAGCTCCTTTTCTATGGCCTGGATGATGACCCCCTGGTCAAATTCCATCACATAGGTCTGTACCGGATATCTGTCGATGGGGGGCTCCTCGATGACACTCATATCACGTATGCCGCTCATTGCCATATTGAGGGTGCGGGGTATGGGTGTAGCGGAGAGAGTGAGCATATCTATCCCCGCAAAGGTCTCCTTGAAGCGCTCCTTGTGCTTCACACCGAAGCGCTGCTCCTCGTCTACTATGGCAAGGCCTATATCGTGGAACTTCACATCCTTCTGCACCAGACGGTGAGTACCTATGACCATATCCACCGAGCCTATCTCCAGCCCCTTCAGAACTGCCTTCTGCTCCTTGGGGGAGCGAAACCTTGACATCAGCTCGATGGTAAAGGGGAAATGCTCAAATCTTTTCAGCGCACTCTGGTAATGCTGGAAGGCAAGCACAGTAGTGGGCACAAGTATGGCACACTGCTTGCCGGACACCATGCACTTGAATGCCGCACGGAATGCAACCTCTGTCTTGCCGAAGCCCACATCTCCGCACAGAAGTCTGTCCATGGGGACAGGCTTTTCCATGTCGTGCTTTATCTCGCTGGTGCATTTCAGCTGATCCTCAGTCTCCACATAGTCAAAGCGCCCCTCGAATTCGTGCTGCCAGTCATCATCGGGGTAAAAGGCAAAGCCCGGGGTCTGGGCACGCTTGGCATACAGCTTGATAAGCTCCGCCGCCATATCCTTGACGGCCTTGCTGACACGCTTTCTTGTCTTCTGCCATTCTCCGGAGGAAAGGCTGTTGAGCTTTACCCCCTCATCCTCCCCTGCACCGATATAGCGGGAGATAAGGTCAAGCTGTGTGACAGGCACATAGAGCACATCCGTGCCTGCATACTTTATGGTGATATAGTCCTTGGTAACGCCGTCAAGCTCCAGCTTTCGTATACCCTCGAACTGCCCTATGCCGTGGAGTGAATGGACTACCAGATCTCCGGTGCTGATGTCCTCCAGGGTGCGTATCTCCTCAGCACCGCTTTTCCTCTTCTGGGAGCGGCGCTTTGAGGAAAGAGCCTTTGTCTGTGTGATAAGGGCAACAGAAGCATTCGGCAGCTCAAAGCCCGATGACAGCGCCCCTGTTGTCAGCAGCACCCTCCCGTCTGTAAGCACACCATCTTCCGCAAGGGTATCCGTTGGGATATTGTCGTTGTTGAGGTCGTCTGCGATTATGGGCACAGTCTTTTCCGAGCCTGCAAGGACTGCCACGGAATAGCCCCTTGACAGCAGGGAACGGATATCCTCCTCAAGGGAGCGTATCTCTCCCCCCCAGGGGGAATTCTGAACCGTATTGACTGTAAATGTGCGCACAAGAGGTATATCCACTGCCCTCATGAACGTATCCGCTATGATGAGGGGATATTTCCCCGCCTGCTGTACTATCAGCGCAAAGTCAGAAACATAACCTTCAAGCCCCCTGCACAGCTCCCCCTGTTCGAGCAGCAGCTTGATATCCTCGCTGTACTGGGTCATGACAGCCTTTGCCCTGTTCTGACAGCTCCGGTATTCCGAAAACATCACCACAGGGGAATCAAAGTATTCAAAGATAAGGGCAGGCTCCTCATAGCAGAGAGGGGCATACTTGTCGATGTTGGCGGGGGCAATGCCGTTCCTCAGGGAGTCAATATCCTTCTGTATGTTGGCACGCACCAGTTCTGCCTTTTTGCTGTGTACCGATGATGCCAGCTTTTCCATGCGGGAGATAAGCTCATCCGTGTCGTAGAGGGTCTCCGCCGCCGGAGGGATGACAACACCCTCAACAGGGTCGGTGCGGCGCTGTGTTTCAGGGTCAAAGAGGGAGACTGTGTCTACCTCATCCCCCCAAAGCTCTGCTCTGACAGGGAAGCTCTCCCCTACCGGGAAGATATCTATAATGGAGCCTCTTACAGAAAACTGTGCGGGAGCCTCAACCACTGTGGATCTGGAATATCCCATGGCGGTAAGCTTTCGGGATATTTCCTCCGTGGAGAGGCTATCACCGGGTCTGATATTTACCAAGCCGCCCGCAAAATAGCTTTTCGGAACGGTGCGCTGCATAACAGCCTCCACAGATGCAGTCACCACCCTTGCTTTGCCGGAGGCTATGGCTGAGAGCACCGACAGCCGCTGATGGTCATACTCCCTGGATACAGTGTCCGCCCTGACAAGGGTCAGATCCTTGGCAGGGTACATATATGCCCCAGCACCCGGTTCTCCCCCCAGCAGCTCATTTAGGTCATTTGCGGCTTTTGCGGCGCTCTGCTCGTCCTCACATATCATAAGCACGGGAGAGGAGGTCTCCCCCCCTGCAATAAGCGCCAAAAGGCACTTCACCACAGGTGAAATGCCGGAAACATATAATGGTGAGTACCCGCCCTTCAGAGTCTTGCAGATGTCTTTAAAGCTGCTTTCATTTCTGAGGGCGGACTCAAATGCCTGAAACAGATTCATACTTCTCCTGATCTTTGCTGTGCGGATGACCGCATTATTCTTCACCGGTGTGCGGGCACTGCCCTGTACTTACCAGATTCATGGCAAAGTACGCCTTGCACAGACGCTTGTGCCTGCCGTCCTTCAGCTCGTATATTGATGCGCCGTCAGAGTATATTATGCTGTCACCGGTGATGATGTAGTCCAGCACACCCCTTTTCAGCACAGTCTCCTCTCCGTCGGCCTCACGCTTTACAAGCTCCCTTGTCAAGGGCATGAACCCGGCATCCTTGTCGGACTTCTGCGCCTTTGCCATCTCCTCCGCCTTGATAAGGTTGCCGTCAATGTACATATCCTTTGCACTGCGGTTCTTAGTCTTAAGGTTGGTAAGAGGATCGCTCCCTGATTTAAGGCTTTCTCCGCCCCATATGGTGCTCATGAAATTAGCCCAGCCAAATAATGCCTTTATCAGACGGGGAATGAAGAAAAGCACATCCGTCGCCTTTATGCCGTCCCCCCTCTGCTTTTCATAGGGCTGCCTTATGTAGTAGAGGTTGCCCTTTTCATCATCCTTGATGCGCAGGTAATCGTGCTTCTCATCGGAGATGAATTCCGTTATGCTGTTGTTTTCAATATATGCAGCCGCATAGGGGGAAACGGCTGCTACGGTGCCTGAGTTGTCCCTTGCATTGCCGGAGGCGGAAAAGTATATGCGCCCCTTGTGGCAGCGGGAAAAAAAGGGAAATACCTCTGTGGTGTCCCCGTCGGTCAGCTCCTCATAGGCCGATGAAGGGGGATCAAATACGGCAATGTGGTATTCTTCATAGGTGTGCCCCAGGCTTACTGCCATCTGCCCGCCAAAGCAGTCCATTTCCCCAAGGTGCAGATCATTGTCTGATACTATAAGCCCCTCGTCATCACCTGTGCCTATCTCACGGTGATATATGGAGGCGGATTCGTCAAGCTCCACACCGTAGATGAGCCTGTCATCCTTGACGGCAAGCCCTGTGATGCGTGCATTGACTGCACCCTCACCCCTTAGCGGCTCTGCCGTTCCCATGAACTGCGCCCCTGCACCAGAGGTCTTCCATTCCTTGCGGCGGCGGATGTCATCAAGGGTCTGCCTGTACTTTTCTATGCGTCCGCAGGGTATCTCCTGCTTGTTCCCGCTGTCATCAAGGCTGTATATCTGGTTGTCGGATGTATAGATGAGCATAGTCGTCTCCTTTATACAAAGCTGCTTCTTACGAAGGCTGATGATCACTTTATCTTTCCTACTTCAATGTCCCTGTGGTCGATACGAGTGCGGATATGCTGATCGGACAGATACCTGTATATGTTCTCCGCAAATGTAACACTGCGGTGCTTGCCCCCGGTGCAGCCGAAAGCCACAGTAAGAGAGGTCTTGCCCTCCTTGCGGTACAGGGGGATGAGAAAATCAAGCAGGGATTCCAGCCTGTTTTCCAGCTCCTTTGACTGCTCAAACTGCATAACATAGTCACGGACACAGCTCTCAAGGCCGGTGTGGCGCTTTAACTCCTCTATATAAAAAGGATTGGGCAGACAGCGGACATCAAAGACCAGATCCGCCTCGGAGCACATACCGTACTTGAATCCGAAGGACATTACCTTGACCGTCATGCGGTCGTCGGGGTTGTCCATGAACATATCCGTCACCTTGTCCCTGAAACGGGATATGCTCATATCCGTGGTATCAACATAATAGTCGGCGTGATCCCTCATGCCCGCAAGCATCTGCCGTTCCAGCTCTATTGCCTTTTCAAGGCTGCCGTTAGCTGTGGAATCCAGAGGATGCAGCCGCCTTGTTTCCTTAAAGCGGTGGATAAGTACCTCATTTGATGCATCAAAGAACACTATGCGGAAGGTGATGTCCTCCCCCTTTGTATGCATAAAATCAAGGGACTCCGTCAGCTCCCTGTATATATCCGTGTCGATATTGGCGGCAATGCCCCTTATGTCGGTGACCACCGCATACTTATCCTGGGTGCTGCCGCTGGAGGATATGACATCCGCAAAGCGTGAGATGAGCCTTGTGGGCATATTGTCTATAACATAAAACCCTAAGTCCTCAAGCATATTTGCGGCGGCTGACTTCCCTGCCCCCGACATACCTGTAACTATGAGAAATTTTGTCATTTGTCTCCCCTTTTCATGTGTCATGCCTTTGTCCGCTCATCCGCCATGGGGTTGGAATCCAGCGCCATACGGATATTATCATTGGTAAGGTGGGTGTATATCTCCGTGGTGGAGATGCTTGCGTGACCCAGTATCTCCTTTAACACAAGAGGATCCACATTGCCGTACTGATACATGAGCGTAGCAGCAGTGTGGCGCAGCTTGTGGGCGGAAAGCCCTCTCCCATCAAGCCCTATGTGATGTATAGCCCTGTCCACTATCTGTTCCACCCGCCTGCCTGTTATCCTTGTGCCCCTGTTTGACACGAACAGGGCATTTGAGGCACATTCCTTCCGCACTTCAAGATAGCTCTCTATGGCCTGTACACACCCTTCATTCAGGTGGATGATCCTTTCCTTGTTCCCTTTTCCAAGGATACGCAGTGTCCTGTCCTCAAACTTGATGTCATTCATATCTATGCCCACCAGCTCCGACAGACGCATACCGCAGTTGAGGAAAAGCATGAGTATGCAGAAATCCCTGCGGTAGTTGGCATCCTCCGTGTCCATATGCTCCACGAGCCGCCTTGAATCATCAAGGTCAAGGTACTTGGGCTTTGGCTTTTTGGGTGAGGGCATATCAAGGCTCTCCACCGGGTTCTTTGCCATGTGGAATGAAGTGAGCTTGTTGGAGGTTAGCGCCTTGTAAAATCCCCTAATGGCTGCCACCTTCCGAGAACGGGTCTTGTCTGTGGCGTGCTCTGTGGTCGTGATAAAATTTAGGTATTCATACACATCAAGCAGAGTGATGCCTTCAGCGGCGGAAAAAGGGATATCCCCGATGCTGTCGCTCTCTATGCCGTTTTTATGCGCGTTTATATAGATAAAGAACAGTCTCAGGTCAGAATAATAGGCCTGTATGGTATTCTCAGAGCGGTTCTTTATGACCCTGAGATAGAATAAGTATTCCCGCAGCCAGGCAGGACAGTCCTTCTGATCTGCGACAGCCATGATAACCCCCCGTTTCACAAGTGCGTATCATACAAGTTTGCAACGGGCATCCGCTTTTGAGCCACAGTTCTCTGTGACAGCAAATGCCCATACTGTTTTATTATATCACAGCAGTACCAGAATGTCTATTACTATTCAGCAACATTTTATGACAATTTATGACTTGATATATATGAGCACCGGTTTGCACCGGAACCTCTAATCCAGAAAATATTTTGCACAATTTTTTAGTTCACAAATTGTCTAAAGTGCTGATTTTTCAAAACTAACAAAAATAAAGTGGAAAAATGACAAAGTATGTGCTATAATACAAATGTAGAGCAATCTCACAGCAAAGGAAGGATCCGTATGGCAACCAAAAAGAAATACTTTGGAAACGATATCGAGCCCATGTGCCAGTACTGCACCTTCGGCACCAGAGCTAAGAGCGGCGGCAAGGTACTGTGCGAAAAGAAGGGCATGGTGAACGGCGATGCAAGCTGCAACAAGTTCTCCTACTCCCCTCTGAAGCGTATACCCAAAAAGCAGCTCCAGATACCCGGCAACTTCGACGAAGACTAAACTTGCATAATGCATAATGAAGTTGTGTCGGGCATCGGATGGCTTGTTTTCCTCTTTCACTGCTTCGCTCCGCTTGATACGATGTAAAAGCATACAGTTGGACTGGGATGAGTTCTATCCACCATAAGAGCGCAACACTGCGGGCGGCTTTGCCGCCCGCTTTTCATTATCCCCTGTACACTTTGCCATTTACAGAGCATGAGCGCAGCGTGAAAAGAGGAAATCAAGCCTATGTTCCGTCAGAACGGTTCATTTCATTCTGCATAAAAAATCCTCCCCTCACCGAAAGGCAAGGGGAGGAGCATTATAAGCAGTGATTACTTGTTAAGGCCTGCCATTGCAGCAACCTCTGCTGCAAAGTCATCTGCCTTCTTCTCAACGCCTTCGCCGCGCTCAAAGCGAACGAACTCAGCAACTGCGATCTTGCCGCCCAGCTGCTTTGCAGCGTTCTCAACGTACTTGCCGACAGTGCCGTCGAATACGTCGGACTTAACAAAGGTCTGCTCCAGCAGGCAGTTCTCGGTGTAGTACTTGCCCAGCTTGCCCTCTGCGATCTTAGCCTTTACCTGCTCGGGCTTGCTTGCCATCTTGGGATCCTCGTTCATCTGTGCGATAACGATGTTCTTCTCGGACTCGATAACGGATGCAGGAACAGTCTCCTTGGAAAGGTAGGCAGGGTTCATAGCTGCTACCTGGAGTGCGCAGTCCTTGCCCACCTCATATACCTTGTCAGCAGGGAGATCAGTGTCAAGCTTTACCATAACGCCGATCCTGCCGCCGCCGTGTACATAGGGGATAAGTGTGCCCTCAAGCCTTGCAAAGCGACGGATAACGATGTTCTCTCTGATCTTGATGAACACATCCTGAAGAGCCTCTTCAACGGTCTTGTCACCGCCGGAGATCTTGGCAGCCTTGAGTGCGTCCACATCAGCGGGAGCAGCCTCTATAACGGTCTTTGCTACGTTTGCAACGAAAGCCTTGAATTCCTCGTTGTTTGCGGCAAAGTCTGTCTCTATGTTTACTTCCAGAACAGCACCTACATTGCCCTCTACAACAGCGGTAACGATACCCTCTGCAGCAACTCTTGATGCCTTCTTGGACTGATTTGCAAGTCCTCTCTCACGCAGGATGACAACAGCCTTTTCAGTGTCGCCCTCAGCCTCTTCAAGTGCCTTCTTGCACTCCATCATACCAACGCCGGTGGATCTCATAAGATCCTTTATCTCAGCAACTGATGCCTTGAATGCCATATTTGTTCCTCCTGTTTTATGGGATATGCCCGAATATTCTTCGGGCATATGTTGATCTTTGCTTATTCAGCAGCCTCTTCCTCTTCCTCAGCTGCTGCTTCGGCCTCGGCTGCCTGCTGCTCGCCCTGTCTGCCCTCGATGATGGCATCAGCCATAGCACCTGCAATGAGCTTTACAGCACGGATAGCATCGTCGTTGCCGGGGATAACATAGTCAGCATCGTCAGGATCGCAGTTTGTATCAACGATGGCAACAACGGGGATACCCAGCTTCTTAGCCTCGGATACAGCGATCTTCTCCTTCTTGGGGTCAACGATGAAGAGAGCACCGGGGAGCTTCTTCATTTCCTTGATACCGCC
>DGXE01000001.1 GCA_002395525.1 Ruminococcus sp. UBA4240 | reverse complement strand
TGTTCATCGCTGTTGTAAAAAGTATCAAATGAGCGCACTTTTCCGTTGCTTTGTAATACATCTGTTATAATATAATTGGTCAGCATTTTTGCGGATTCGGGTTCATAATCGTACACATCGGCGAGTTCCCGCAGAAATGCTGTGATATCCTGTTTTGTGCAGCGTTCTCCATATCGCAGCGTACTGTCCATGATAAAAACCATTACCATGAGGATCAGATTATCGGTTTTATCATCATTATGCAACAGTTCGCTGATCTCTCTTGGCTTGCTTCTTTGCAGCCAGTATTTTATGAGATTCACGAATCGCATTCGCTTCTCAAAATCCTGTAACAGTTCTTTGGATTCTGCTGAAATCATGTTCTTACCTCATGTTGTCCGCCAGTACGGGATACGAAAGAATCTCCTGTGGCAGGCGCTTATTATTTTGCAGTATATGAGTGATCTGTTCCTGTTCATCAGTTGTGAAATGTGGAAGTATTCCGGACATTTCTGGCATGATACATCTTCCGTCGTCACTGTCGGGAAGCTGAATGTTACTGCTCAGTTCCAGCATTTTTTTATATGCCGGAAAGAACAATTCGATATGAAGTTCCTCTGCTGCTTTGCAAAGCCGCAGAAAGATATCAAAGCCGGCTCTGTCGATATCACCGCAGTACAGAAAACGAATCGTGTCAGCCCCAAGATATGCAGCATAGGAACGGAATTTATCCTTACCCGTGATGTCATTGCCCTGCCCGAAAATCACACCATCAATTTGAGTATCAAATAATGTGTTAGCTTGGGATTCATACATAAGGCGACGAATATTGAACCAGATATCCTTGTTTTCACAAATGAGTAAGGTCATAGTTGACTTTCGGACGGGGATATAATCCGAAAAACACTGTTCGGGCGTTTCATAATATCGAAGCGTGTCTCCTGTGATTCCGATAGCTTCCAATAGTCTTAAATGATGATCCAATTCCTTCTCTTCCCCGAAGATGGCAAAAGAGCGCTCACGCCTCGACATCATATCATTGCCCTTTTGATCGGTAAGCCATTCACTCAAGCGGCGCAAAAACGCCCTGTTATTGTTAAATTGCATTCGATTACGAAGCAGATATCCATTTGCTGAAAGTCTCGGATGAAGTGCATATATCTCATCAGGTGATACCTGCATCGTGTTCCCAATGCAGATAGTGTATCGCATAAACAACGGATTCTTCTGATTTCCGTTTGTTCCACTGCTCTTGATAGGCACTAATATACCATTATTGGTTAGCTCTTTGATCTGTTCATAGAGGTGTTCAGACTCTGTGCAAAATCTGCTGAGTTCCTCTAATGTGATCCGCTTACGAGGAAAATCCTGCAATGCTTTATATAGTGTATTACTGGATTTACTCATACTTTGCCACCTCTAATCTAAATATAGAATAGTATGTATATATTGTAGCATAATTTGGTTGAAAAAGCAAGTTTTCACATTAAAAATGCATTCATACAACTTACTTAAAAAGAAAACAAGCAGGTGCCTCAATAAGAAGCATCTGCTTACCAGTTTTTATTGTCTACCATAAAGGCATTGGAGTTGAAAAAATCCTTTTTGTGTGCTGCCTTTTTGTCAGCGTGATTTTTACGATATATCCATCTGTCTTATTTTGATTTGGACAACGAATGGTCAACTGGGTTACAAAAAATGGCACCGGATTACGCTTGGCAAATTTGCTGTGACGCACTGTATTATGCGATTCTGCTTGCTTTTCTCTGGGATATGCAGAGTGGCGACATAGCGACTTTTTAATAACATAAAACCAGAGATTTTGCAATCATCAGATCCATAGTTTATTGGATTTTCAGATAGCATGACATAGTACAGATCAAGTAGCATTGCATGGAAAGGGATCAATGGCTGCTGTTGGCAAAACAGACGATAGGGAAGAAGCATAAATCTGTTGAGGTGAGTAAAAAACAGCCGCAGGGAGAGTATTCCCAGCGGTTATGCACACAATAGACCACAGTCCAAGTGGCTGATCATGATAATAGGGGTGATGATTACTTTCGCTCAAAGCATAGCTGATCTCTGTAAATAGCAGCTTTGTGTGTTAATATTGATTTTGGGTCGAGGCAGCTCAAAACGCATAGACTGAACCTTACATGAGACTCTTTGTCTGTTTTTGGGAAGAAGAATAGTATGACAAGTGGTTGAAAAATAAAACCCACAAACGGCTGCTTTAAGCCATCTGTGGGATTGCCAAATGGTGACCCGTACGGGAATTGAACCCATGATTACGCCGTGAAAGGGCGTCGTCTTAACCTCTTGACCAACGGGCCAATATGGTAGCGGCAGGTGGACTTGAACCGCCGACCCCCTGGGTATGAACCAAGTGCTCTAGCCAGCTGAGCTATGCCGCCACATTCAATAAATAAGGTGTTCAAGGGAAAAGCCCCCTGAACGCCTCTATTTGGTTGCGGAGGCAGGATTTGAACCTACGACCTTCGGGTTATGAGCCCGACGAGCTACCGAACTGCTCCACTCCGCGTGACTTAAACATTGTAGCACAAACAGGTGTGTTTGTCAAGGGGAAAATGCAGAATTGTGAATATGCTCTGTATTCTGCCGCTTAGAATCTCTGATTATGGTGAAAATGCACATACCCGTTAAGTGCTGGAGGGACACGTAATGTTGCGAAAGCCGTGACAGACCTCCTGCACAGCCATCAGAAAAGGGGGGCAGGAGGGTATCTTTACGCAAGGTTTGCTCCGTGGAAGCAATCTGACCGGTGCAGCAGGGGCGCAGAGCGGTTGGAACCTCCTATTTGCCCTTAAAGGAGGAACTCTCAGCCCTGCTCTTGACGACCGACCATTGCTCCTGTCGGAGCTGTGGGAGGGTACATTAGGCAGAATGCGAGTTGATCGCCGCTTTTCATGGAAAGGCCTGCAAAAGAGACAGTCCTCATCCCTCCTCCGGGAAGGTCATGCCCCACTGCCTGCGGCATTCGTCCATTATCTGCATTACGTTAAGAGTGCTGCTGTGGGGGATAAGGGGGCTTTCAGAAAGACCCTCTGCGGCGCACCTCTCACACTCCCGGATCTCGTATTCATAGCCGTTGATCTCATGGGGGATAAGGCATTTTTCAAGCTCCTTTCCGTTTTCGTCGAAGAGGGTCACCTCATCGGAGCAGAAGAACCAGTCACCGAAGGCTATATATCCCTTTTCTCCCATGATCATGGCGTTGTTGCAGTTTTGTATCTCAAATCCTGAGTTTATGGCTGCACAGGCATTGTCGTACAGCAGGGTGATGGTGTTGCTCATATCCACACCGTGGCGCATATGGGCATGGGAGATGATCTCCTTCGGCGTGCCCAGCACATCCGCCGCCATAGTGAGGGGATATACAGCAAGGTCAAGCAGTGCGCCCCCTCCGCAGTCCGCACGGAACAGCCTGTCATTCTCATCATAGGGCACAAAGTTGCAGAAATCAGCCTTGATGTACTCCACCCTTCCGATACAGCCGTTTTTTATCCACTCCATGGCTTTGAGATAGGAGGGTCTGCACTTCATCCACATGGCCTCCATAAAGAAAAACCCCTTTGACTTGGCAAGGTCACAAAGCTCCCTTGTCTGTTCAAGGTTTATCCCCACGGACTTTTCGCACAGCACCTTTTTGCCCTGCTCCAGACACAGCCTTGCATCCTTGTAATGGGATGACATGGGTGTCGCTATGTATACGATATCCACCTTCTCATCCTCTGCAAGCTCCTTGTAGCTGCCGTAGGAGCGTTCAAAGCCGTATTCAGACGCAAACGCCGCCGCCTTTTCCGCTGTCCTTGAAGCCACGGCATATGCCTTTGAGCCTGTACACTTTACAAGTGCCTGTGCGAATGTGTTTGCGATCCTGCCTGTTCCGATTATTCCCCAGTTCATATGTACCCCCCCATGTGTGTGTTTACTGCGCTCCGTGGAGCTGACCCGCTTTCTGTCCTGTATTCGGTGAGCCGTACCCCGCAAGGTCAAGGGAAACGCTTGTATAGCCCATTGCCCTGAGTGTGTCATTGATGCGGCGGGCGGTTTCCGTGGCGGCTATCCTCGGTATGTCAGCAGGAGGCACCTCTATCCTTGCCGCACCGTCCCTCATCCTCACCCGCAGCTGTGTAAAGCCAAGGGCGCGGATATACCTTTCAGCCCCTGCGGTCATTTCCAGCTTCCGAAGGGTAAGCTCCTCCCCGGTGGCTATCCTTGTGGCAAGGCAGGCAAGGGCGGGCTTGTCCCAGGTATCAAGCCCCGCCTGCCTCGAAAGCTCCCTGATATCAGCCTTTGTAAGCCCTGCCTCACGCAGGGGGCTTCTTACACCAAGCTCCGCAAGTGCTTTCATCCCCGGGCGGAGTGCAGGGTCATCATCGGCGTTGGAGCCGTCAAGGACTATCTTTGCCCCCATATCTTCCACAAGGGATATTATCTCTGTGAATATGGCTCTTTTGCAGATGTAGCAGCGGTCTTTGGGGTTTGCGGCTATGTCCTCACTGGCAAGAGGGTCAAATTCAAATGTAATATGACGTATCCCCAGTGCTTTGCAGAACTCCTGTGCCTCTTCCGTTTCCTCACGGGGCATGAAGGGGGATACCGCCGTTACAGCGGTCACATTGTCCCCCAATACCTCATGGGCGGCATAGAGCAGATATGTTGAATCCACTCCCGCCGAAAATGCGACCACAGCTTTCTCCCAGGCTCTGAACAGTGTGTGCAGCCTTTCTTCCTTTTCCGACAGCATCATTTCTCATCCCTGTAAAGCTGCCGCCGTATCTCCTCAATGGCAAGATCCTTCCCGGCAGCTATCTTCTCCAGATCGGCGTGCTCGTACTTTATCTTTGTAACACCGTATCCTGTGGATACCTTGCGCCTTACAGTGCCAAAGGGGGTATCCACGGCCTCTATGCGCCTGTCAAGGACGTGGCGCTTTACAGTTTCCTCCCTTACCCCTATGGTGGAGGTGTGAGTGAATATCACCCGCAGTATGCTGTCCTTGTTTTCCTCAAAGCAAAGAACGCTGATGAGAGTGCCCTGCCTGCCCTTTTTCATGAATACTGGCTGTGTGCAGACATCTGCGGCGCCGGCGGCAAAGAGCATCTTAGCCGCATAGGACAGATCCTCCGGGGTCATGTCATCCACGTTGCAGGACAACAGCACTGCGGTCTGCTCCCTGCTCTGTGTCTCACCCAGCAGGGCACGAAGGCAGTTTGCCTGTTCAAAGTCCTTTGTGCCCATGCCGTAGCCCGCAGCGGATATGCTCATCACAGGCATCTCACCGAATTTGTCAACAAAATGCTTTAACAGAGCCGCTCCTGTGGGAGTGCAGAGCTCCCCCTGTATTGTGCCGCCGTAGACAGGCACCCCCCTCAGTATATGCTCCGTTGCAGGAGCAGGGACGGGGAGTATGCCGTGGGCGCAGTGAACACTGCCGCAGCCTACATGGACAGGGGAGGCGTATATGGCATACGGGGACAGCTCATTTACCGCAAGGCACACAGCGGTCACATCTGCCAGGGCATCAAGAGTGCCTACCTCGTGGAAGTGTATCTGATCCACAGGCTTTCCGTGAACAGCGCTCTCCGCCTGTGCAATAAGGCTGTAGACTGCGTTTATGTCCGCCTTCACCTTTTCAGGTATGTCAAGTTTTGCCACTATGCCCCCGATGTCGGCAACGGTTGTGTGGTGATGTTCGTGTTGGTGTTCGTGTTCATGCTCGTGCTCGTGGTGGTGTTCGTGTTCATGCTCGTGCTCGTGGTGGTGTTTGTGTTCATGCTCGTGCTCGTGCTCATGATGATGCTCATGCTCCTCCATGCCGTGAACCTTTACGGACATATGCCTGCCTGTTATGCCGCACTTCTCGGAGGGTGAAAGCTCAAAGTGAACATCATCGAAAAGGGTGTTCAGCCTCTTTACAAACCCGTCGGGATCGGGCAGGAGCTGTACAAGCGCCGCTGTGAGCATATCACCCGCAGCACCCATCTGACAGTCAAGATACAGTGTTTTCATTTTCTTACCCCCATGTGATTTATCATGTTTGCGTAGTAGCCAGCCCCGAAGCCGTTGTCTATGTTCATGACAGCAACTCCGCTGGCGCAGGAATTGAGCATTGAAAGCAGTGCGCTGACACCCCCGAAGGAGGCACCGTACCCCACGCTTGTGGGCACTGCCACAACAGGGCAGTCAGCCAGCCCCCCCACAACGCTTGCAAGAGCGCCCTCCATGCCTGCCACTGCCACTATGACCGAGGCGGACATGATAAGCTCCATATTGGAGAGCAGGCGGTGCAGCCCTGAGACCCCCACATCATAGAGGGTCACCACATTGCTGCCGTGAACTCTTGCAGTAATGGCGGCTTCCTTTGCAACAGGTATGTCACTGGTGCCCCCTGTGACGACAAGGATATCCCCCATACCGTCAGGCTCCGGGAAGCCTCCCACAACAGCCGCCTTTGCATCCTCAAAGTATTCAAAGCCCTCCATGCCGGAGAGTGCCTCTGCCCCTTCCGGGGAGAGCCTTGTGATGAGTATGTGCTTTGTGCCGTTCTGCCGCATGGAGGAGACTATGCCCTCTATCTGCTCCGGTGTCTTCCCGGCACCGTATATGACCTCGGGAGCGCCCTGCCTGATGCGGCGGTGTGTGTCCACCTTAGCGTAGCCCAGATCCTCAAAGGGCTTGTATTTAAGGTGCAGGAGGGCTTCATCCACGGTCATGGCTCCTTCCTCCACCTGTGTCAGTATTCTTCTTATCTCGTTATCCATCTTTTTAAAAAAGCCCCGCAGATGCGGGGCCGGTCAGGGTTACTTTTCCTCGGTGAGTGCGGGTGAGGTCTTTGTCCTTGCAAAGACCCTCTTCGGATCCTTGATGATGAGTATGATAAGCCATATCACCATGCCCAGAGTGACTGCGCATATGCCGAGAAAGGCATCATTTAACATATCCTCTGATGAAGGTGAAAAATACTCCGAACCCAGTTCAATGTATTCTGCCACAGCATCACAAAGCCACATGAGGGATGCGCCCCAGTACATAAGGCACAGCTTGTCCAGCTGATAGCCCTTGTCAGAGTTTAAGTACCATACCACAGTGGCTGCTACAGCGGCAATGACGGTTATGAGCAGAGTCATGAGCCTTCACCCCCCGCCTTTGCCTCACGGGAGCGCACAGCGGATGCAATGACAGTGCCTGCAAGCCATGTAGCTGTGACCACGATTGCCATGGCGACCCCCACAGTGCCCATCTCATGGAGCATAGCGGCTGTGCTGTCCGGGTTGTTCATAGCCGTGAGGAAGGGGAACCAGGGTGCTACCTCCCCGTGCCATATATGCTCGAACATGAGCAGGGCGGAACCACCCCAGAGCATACTGTTGAGGGGTTTCAGCTTCTGTGCGATGTCAGCGGCGGCAGATCCCTCTGTCTGGTGCTTTTCAAGTATTTTCTGCACAGCAGTGGTGATGATCGCCTCTCCTGCGGGTACGATAAAGCAAGCCATATGAACCTCCTTGCTATGGGACGGAATGTAGTGTCGTGTGTTTTACATATTCTATCACATAATAAAACCCGTGTCAAGATATTTTTTGAAAAATAGCCCAAATTTACTTGCTTTTTATGAAAATATATGTTAAAATCGTCGTATACTTAATCACAGGCTTGTGCATCATTAAAGAGGTGATCCTATGATAAACCTGCAGGAAATGTCAAAGCTGGGCTTCGGACTTATGCGTCTGCCGGAAAAGGACGGCATGGTGGACTTTGAGCGTGTCAGCGGCATGGTGGACAGCTATCTTGCCGCCGGGCTCAACTACTTCGACACCGCCTATGTATACCACGGGGGCGTATCGGAGGTGGCTGTGAAGGAGTGCCTTGTAAAGCGACATCCCAGGGAGAGCTTCATGGTGGCTACAAAGCTCCCCGCATGGGAGCTGCACTGCCCGGAGGACAGGGAAAAGGTGTTCAATACCCAGCTTGAGCGGACAGGTGCGGGGTACTTTGACTTCTACCTCCTCCACTCACTGGAGGACGGGGGCAACTATCCCACCTATGAAAAGTACGACTGCTTCAACTGGTGCATGGAGAAGAAAAGGCAGGGGCTGATAAAGCACTTCGGCTTTTCCTTCCACGGTACTCCTGAGCTGCTGGAAAAGGTGCTTGATATGCACCCTGAGGTGGAGTTTGTACAGATACAGCTCAACTACCTTGACTGGGATGACCCTGTGATACAGTCCGGGAGGCTGTATAACATCCTGCATGAAAGAAATATCCCCATGATAATAATGGAGCCTGTAAAGGGGGGCACCCTTGCAAACCTCACTCCGGACAAGACCGCTGTATTCGAGGAATGCACCCCCGGGCGCTCTGCCGCATCATGGGCGCTGCGCTTTGTTGCCTCCCTGCCGGGGGTAATGACCATACTGTCGGGTATGTCCAACGAGGAACAGGTGGCTGATAACCTTAAAACCTTCGGGAGCTTTGAGCCCCTTTCCCAGCAGGAGCAGGCGGCTGTTACACGGGTACAGGGCTTGATGAGAGGCACGCCCCTGATAGGCTGCACTGCCTGCCGCTACTGCACCGACGGCTGCCCCATGGAGATAGACATCCCGGAGATATTCAAGGCTGTCAATGCCATGCGCCTTGATCCCAAGGCATGGAGACCCCGCAACCACTACCGCTTTGCCACGGAGGGTCACGGCAGAGCCGGCGATTGTGTAGCCTGCGGACAGTGTGAATCAGTCTGTCCCCAGCACCTTGACATAATCGAGCTGCTGAAGGAGGCTGTGGAGATATTTGAGAAATAACACGGCACATGAGAGCCGTACAGGGGGAGCCGAGGGGCTCCCTCTTTTTGTCTTTCAGAGGGATAGTACCGGGTTGTTCAATATATCTAATGCTATGATGATAAATCACTAAAATATATACAAATGATACAAATGCGACAAATGGGTATTGACAAGTATGTCACAGCGTGATATACTCTAACCATGATATATCACATCGTGACATATCGAGTCGTGATATGTCACACTGAGACAATTGGCTATCAGGAGGGGTACTATGAATTATTTCTGGGTGTTTATTATATTCATCGTGCTCTTTTGCAGAAGAAGAAAGCACAGGAGGGTGAGCGCAGCAGCCGTCATCCGCCGCAGAAAACAGGAGGCAAAGGTCATGGAAGAAATGATCAGGAGCTACATTGGCAAAGAGGTGATCATCTACACCCTTTCGGGTGAAGGACATATTGATGGCGTGCTGGAGAGCGCACAGGACGGCTGGGCGACTGTAACGGGCTTTGACAGCGGGGAAAGACAGTCGGTGAACCTTGAATACGTGGTGAGAGTCCGTGAATATCCCCACGACAAGAACGGCAAGAGAAAGCTCATATTCGATTAAGAGGGAATACAATGTCAGACAACGCAAAGCTATTGAAGACATGGCTCCCCATGACGGAAACGGCTTTTTACATACTGCTGGCGCTCCTGGAGCCAAGGCATGGCTACGGCATAACCAAATTCGTGGAGGATCTGACGGAAGGGCGCATAAAGCTGGGCTCCGGCACCATATACGGTACGCTTACAAAGCTTACCCGTGACGGGCTGATAGAGATATACGACAATTCCGACAAGCGCACGGTCTACCGCATAACCGATTCCGGCAGGGAGATACTCCACGCCGAGAGCGAGCGCATGAGGTCGGTGTATGAGGACCTTTCAGCAGTGGAAAAGCAGATGGGGGAGAAGATATGAAACGGTTCATGCCATTTTGGTGGTTCGATGCAGTCCGCACGGAGGACAAGCTCAATGCCCTTGCAAAAAAGGGGACTATCCTCAGGGGGATGGGGAACCTGGGGGTGTTTGAATTTGAGAGCGGCGCTCCCGCAGAGTATGTTCACCGCTGCGTGTTTTTGCCGGGGTGCAGAGGGAAGGTGCCCGCAGGCCTGCAGGAAAAGGGCTGGGAGACAGTGTGCGCCCGCACAAACTGCTACATCGTCAGAAACAGGGATACACACGCCGGTATCAGCTACGAAAGGGAGAAAAAAGCCAACAATATATCAATTGCGGTGCTGTTCTTCCTTATGTGCGGGGTGTTCGGATATCTGTCGGGCTATCTGGGGGCTGCTGCCGACCATTCAAGCGAAACGACCTTTTCTGAGCTGGCAGGCGCTATTGTGGTGTTCACTCTCATGTGCCTGCTTATGATAGTCCTTGTGACCGTACACAGCCACCTTAGCAAAAAGGGGGATGCCCTGAAGCTGGGGGGCGCCATAAAGACCATACCCGAGGAGAATTTCATCTACACCAAGGAACAGGAAAAGCAGATGAAAAGGGAGGGCACCCTTAAGACCTCATTCCGCCCCGGGTGGTTCTACTCGCCGGACAAGGCGGGGGAGTACGTGGAGAACATGGCACAGAAGGGCTGGAAATTCTACCGTCTCGACGAGGCGGGGGTGGTGTTCTACTTTGTAAAGAGCGAGCCCTGCCATATAGCCTTTGTGACGGATTACCAGAACCATGCGGATGACGGGTACTTCACAATGGCAAAGGATGACGGCTGGAAGCTGGAATTTACTTCAGTGTCAAGGGTCATGGGCTTTTCCATGTGGACAAAGACCTATGCAGACGGCGAGGAGGAGCCGGAGTTCTACTCCGACACTGAGACCGCCTATCAGCAGTCGAAGAAGCTGCTCATTGCCTTCGGCATACCATTTGCGCTCATTATGGTGTGTATAGCCCTTTTCGGCTCCATAATAATATCAAATATGCTGGCGGAGGAGGAGACGGGGGTATTCCTTGCAGCCATGACAGGCATTTACTCAGTGTTGTTTGTGGAGTTTGCCGTGTTCTTTGTAAAGATAGCGGGCTATTTCCTCCGTATGAGAAAGCGGCGCAACCTGTAGCCGTGAGAACTGCATGAGTTTAATCTTATTCTAATCCAAAATGTATTGCCCGGGGCAGTGCATTGTGATAATATGGTAAAGTGATAATAAAGCAGGGCATGGGCTTTGCAAAAGTCTGCCCGGGATTAAATAAAAAAGGGGAGTAAAGAAAATGGAAAACAACGATCTGTATCAGCAGAACACACAGGCACAGAACGCCTACGGGTACACTGCGCCCACATTCAGGCAGTCCGAGGACAGCGATGACCCTGTCATCAGGCGCAAGAAGGTGAAAAAGTCCTACGGGGCGGGCACCACGACTATGGTCATCCAGTTTATACTGCTGCAGGTAATAGCTACCATAGGTCAGTTCATCTACATGGTGCCTGCGGCGGCAAGGCTTGTGGCAGAAAACCCGGAGCTTGCCAACAACCCCACAGAGCTGACACCTATGATGATCAGCGCCATGCAGTCTGACGGCTTTTTTATGATCCTTCTCAATTCCATAAGCTACCTCATCGCAAATCCCATTGCATTTTTCATTGGTCTTTCCCTTCTGGGCAAGCCCTTCGGCGCAAAGGATATATTCGGCAGGATGAAGCTTGCTAAGGCGCTGGGCTTCGGCTTTATCGGCGTGCTGGGCATACAGGGCCTGTCCATGGTGATACAGCACGTTGCTACCATGATAAGCGGCATGACCGGCGTATCCGAGAATATGATGAATATGCTTTCCTTCAGCGATAACACCGTGCAGAATATCGTTATGCTCCTCTACATCGTCATAATTGCCCCTGTCACCGAGGAGCTTCTCCTGAGAGGGCTGGTGCTCAATGCCCTTTCTCCCGTTGACAAGAGATTTGCCCTGTTTGCAAGTGCACTTATCTTCGGCATATTCCACGGCAACCTGAACCAGATATTCAACGGCTTCCTCTTAGGGCTCATCTTCGGCTATATCGCACTGAAAACAGGATCCGTAAAGGGCTCCATCATCGCCCACATCATTGCCAATGCAAATGCCATGATAATGTCCGGGGTGTGCGAGAACCTTATCGGCGGAGACACAGGTATAATGATCGAGAATATCTACATGGTGGTAATGCTTGTCGCAGGTATCATAGGGCTTGTCATCTTCCTGAGGGCAAACGGTAAGATCACTTCCGAGGACAAGATGGCTGACTACTCCATCGACCTTCCCGAAGCCGCAGGCGGTGCAAGCTGGAAGATCCTCCTCACCCGTCCCTCCTTCTGGATATTTACCATCTGCTATGCTGCCATCGCCATCAGCCAGATAACGGCAGTAAGCGCAGGCTGATATATGATACGACCTATGAAATGAGGACAACAATGAGCATATTATCCGTACAAAACCTTACAAAGTCCTACAAGAAGGGCATAAATGCGGTGGACAGCCTTTCCTTCGAGGTGGAAAGGGGTGAGATATTCGCCCTTATAGGCCCCAACGGTGCAGGGAAGACCACCACCATCAGAATGATATCCACGCTCATCTCCCCCACATCCGGGGATGCGCTGGTGTGCGGCAACAGCATAGTGAAGGAGCCTGAAAAGGTGAGGAAGAACATCACCTACCTCCCGGACGAGGCGGGGGCATACAAGACCATGAAGGGGATAGACTATCTCTACTTCATGGCGGGGCTTTTCTTCGACGACAGGGAGAACATTGAGCTGTCGGTGAAGCGTGCCGTGGATATGTGCGGCCTTGGGAACAGGCTTGAAGAGAAGATACAGGGCTATTCAAGGGGCATGATCAGAAAGCTCCTGCTGTCCCGTGCGGTCATGACCCGCCCTGCCCTTGCCATACTGGATGAAGCCACATCAGGGCTTGACGTGGTCAATGCCCTTGATATACGCAATGCCATCAAGAGGCTTTCCAGAGAGGAGGGCATGAGCTTTCTCCTGTCCTCCCACAATATGCTGGAGATAGAATACATCTCCGACCGGGTGGGCATAATCGCAGGCGGCCATCTCCTTGAGATAGGCACAGTGGATGACATAAAGAGAAAATACGATGCCCCCAACCTGGAGGAGGTATTCAGGAAAGTAAACAGCGGTCAGCCGTCGGCGGAGGAATAGCTATGCAGTTTTTTAATCTTCTGAAAAAGGAGCTCAGACAGCTCATAACCGTGCAGGCCCTTGCCACTATGGGCATTACGCTGCTTCTGTTCATATTCCTGGGTCAGATAATGACCAGAACAACAGACACACTTGAAGAGGCTGTGTCCTCCAACAGCATTACTGTTGCGGACATGGACAAAACGGATTTTACCGCAGGGATGTTTGAGAGCCTCAAAGAAAAAGAGATAGAGGTAACTCTTGTGGATATATCCCTCCCGGAGGACGGGAATTTCGCTCCTGTGCTGAAGGAAAAGGGACTTTCATCCCTTACGGTCATACCGAAGGGCTTTTCCGCCCAGGTGGAGAGCGGAGAAAAGGCGGAGATACGGTTTGTGAATGCAGTGAGCGGCGTGGGTCTGTCCAGCATGGTGGACAGCGCCGGGGATTCAAAGGCAGTCAGCTGTATTTACGACTATGTGGGGGAATACATCGCCGAAAAGGAACACGGTGTATCAACGGAGGATCTGGATCGCATAAATGACCCCCTCATGACGGTGGAGCTCACGGTGGCAAACGGCAAAACAGCGGAGGTAAGCCCCTCCAGCGTGTCCGGCATCATGATGGCTCAGTCCTTTGCAATACCCTTTGCGGTATTCCTTATCGTTATGATGGGCTCCTCCTCCATAATGACGGCTATCTCCACAGAGAAGATAGACAAGACCCTTGAAACTCTGCTCTCCTCTCCCGTGTCCCGCATATCCGTGCTTCTGGCGAAGATGGCGGCGGCGGTCATATCAGCCCTTCTCAATTCTGTTGTAATGGGGATAGGTATGGTATTCTACATGGGGGGCGTTATCGGGAATGCCGCAGCGGGCATAACCACTGAGCTTGAAGCCGCACCCGGTGAGCTGGGCGATGTCATGAATCTTGCACAGGCAGTGTCCTTCCTGGGGCTTTCCATCACTCCGGGACAGGCGGCGCTTGTGGTGCTTGAGATCTTCATTGCCATAAGCATAGGACTGTGTATGGCGCTCATCTTGGGCGCTCTTGCCACTGATGCCCAGTCCCTCTCCACACTTATGCTCCCTGTGATGCTCCTTATCATGATACCCTTCTTTGTGTCGATATTCATGGATATAAATACTCTGGGCAAAGCAGGGAAGATTTTCCTCTACATCATACCCTTCACCCATGCCTATGCGGCGCTGGGGAACCTAATGTTCGGCCACACGCTTGTTTTCTGGGCGGGCCTGGCATATCAGGTGGTATTCCTTGGCATACTCATGTTTGCAGCGGTGAAGATATTCACCTCGGATCTGCTGTTCACCATGAGAATGCCCACAGGCAGAGCAAAAGGCAGGAAGCAAGAGGCAAAATCATAAAGCATATCATGGATCCTCCCGTTTCAATGTGCGGGAGGATCTTTTTCATATACGGCTGCGGGATCTGCCTTTGATTCTGATTAAAAATCTTTGTAGGTTTCACATAAAACTATTGCAATTTTATTTATAATATGTTATAATTTACCAAATGGTTTGACTCATGAACTGTTAAGGAGATCACTTTGGAAAGAAAAAGGAAAAATGGGGCAAGGAAAAGTTCACGGGGATATATCGCAATGCTTGTCATATGCGGTCTTATCGCTGCGCTCGTAGCTCTCAACGGCGGCCTTTTCTACCGTATGGTGAATGATCAGTCGGAATCGCTGTGCCGTGAAAGGGTACAGATAATATCGGGAGAGCTTGACAGTGAGCTGAAAAACGCTGAGATACTCCTCCGTCAGGCGGCGGCTGATATGGAGCTCATCCGCTCGGGGGGCGGCGGCATAACCGAATATGAGGAGTATATCGCCGGGAAAAAGGAAAGCATCGGGAATGAAAGCTGCATAAATGTCTTTGCTGCCGGGGAGGACTGGGTGTATGCGCCGGGCTTTACCGAGCCCGAGGGCTTCTCCTACGCTGACAGGGTCTGGTACAAGGGCGCTGTGAAAAAGGGCGTGGGGAAGGTGTACATCAGCGCTCCCTATCAGGATGCGGTGACGGGGGATATGTGCTTTACCGTGTCTGCACTGCTGTCTGACAGAGAAACTGTGGTAGGCATAGACTATGACCTTACAAGGCTGCAGGAGTCGGTAAGCGAGATCGGCAGCCGCACAGGAGGCGATGCCCTTATCGTCACTGCCGCCGGGCAGATAGTGGGCTATTCCGACGAGGAGTACATAGGCAGGCAGCTCAATGAGGCTCTGCCCATGTATAATTCAGTGTTCGGACACATCATTTCAGCGGGGGAGGACAGCATCACCTTTTCCGCCCGCATATCAGGGAAGACGAGCACCGTCTTCTGCAGCCGCACCGAAAACAACTGGTACCTTATCTCCACTGTGACAAACAGCGTTCTGTACAGGGACATATACAGGCGTGTCATAAGCAATACCGTGCTTGGGGCAGTAATAATCATCGCTGTGATACTGCTCTATGTGATGACCATAAGGAGCCGCAGAAGGGTGGAAGAAGCCCTTGATGTAAAGGAGCGCTTCCTTTCGGGGATGTCCTCGGAGCTTCGCAACCCCATGCGCACCATAATCCATTACAGCGACTACAACGAGCTGATGAGCAGCGGCGATCCCAAGGCGTATATGTCAAGGATAAGGGAATCAGCCGCAGAGCTGGATCACACCCTGTCCAACATGCTGTCCTACTCAGGGCTTGAACGGCTGGAGGAGAAGGAGAGGACGGATACCTCCCCGGAGGAACTGGAGAAGAAGATAAACACCTTCTCAAACGGACAGAACCGCATTGTGATGACGGCTATCATAGCCATACTCATTGCGGCGATGTCACTGGCGGTGTTCATATCCTCACGGACACTGCTCACCAGCGGCAACATCAAGATGCAAAGCGATGTGAACGGCTATCTCAACGAGTTTGGCCTGTGGATGACGGATCAGAAAAGCACCCTGGATATGTTTGTGCGCTTTTTGTCCGTTGACAGTACAGTGCTTGATGACTATGACGGAGCTGTGGAATGGCTTGAGGGCATAGTATCACAGGATGACAGCATATCAGCGGCATATATAGTGAACCCCGACAGGGAAAACTGGTTCATTATGGACAACGGCTTTATCCCCGACGGAGACTACGACCCTGCCCAGAAGCAGTGGTATGCCGATGCCATAGCCTCCGAGGAGCCTGACGGCTTTGCCTTTACAGGTCCCTACTACGACACACGGACAGGTCTTTACTGTGTCACCATGTCCGAGCGGGTCTACGATGAGGAGGGCGCCTTTATCGGGGTATTTGCCATAGACTATTACCTTGACAAGCTCACCGATATACTTACTCCGAGCTACAAGGCAGACGGCTATGCCTTTCTGGTGGATACCGCAGGCAATATCGTCAATCATCCCAATCCTGAATATCAGCTTGATCCCACAAGGGCTGTGAGCCTTGAACAGGCGGGCTATTCGGGCATACTGTACTCCGGCCACACCACCTTCATACACGATTATGACAACACCCTGAGGGCAGCTTATTCGGTAACGGAGCCTGTTTCTGGATTCAGGCTCATAGGGGTAGAAAACTGGGACAAGGCATACGGGAGCCTGCTGGGCTACGATATCCTGCTCATAATTATCTTTGCGCTGTGCATAGCGGTCATATTCTACCTTGTATCCCGCCAGATGAAGTGGCAGACAGAGGTGAACGATATGCTGAAAGCCTCCGCAGAGGAGGCGGAGCGGGCTGACAAGGCAAAGTCCCAGTTCCTGGCGCAGATGTCCCACGAGATACGCACCCCCATAAATGCAATACTTGGCATGAATGAGATGATAATGCGTGAATCCCCGGACAAGGAGATACTTGAATATACATCCAACATACAGAATGCGGGGAATACTCTGCTGTACCTCATCAACAGCATACTTGACTTCTCAAAGATCGAAAACGGCAAGATGGAGATCGTTCCCGTAAACTATGACACCGCATCCATGATAAACGACCTGGTAAATATGGTGCAGGACAGGGCGGTGAAGAAGGGGCTGCATTTCCATGTGACTGTTGACCCGAATATACCCAAGGCCATGAACGGCGACGATGTAAGGCTGCGACAGGTGGTCACAAACCTGCTCACCAATGCTGTAAAGTACACTGAAAAGGGGGATGTGTGGTTCAGGGTATCCTCCTTTGACAGAAAGGAGGACTGTGTCACTGTACACATAGAGGTAGAGGACACAGGAATGGGCATAAAGGAAGAGGACATGGACAGGCTCTTTGCCACGTTCCAGCGGCTCGAACTGGACAAGAACCGCAATGTGGAGGGCACAGGCCTTGGCATGAGCATAGTGCAGAAGCTGCTTGAAATGATGGGCAGCACCCTGCGTGTGGAGAGCGAGTACGGCAAAGGCTCGGTATTCTCCTTTGACATAGTGCAGGGCATAGTGGATGAGCAGGGCATAGGGGACTACACCAAGCGGCTCGAGGAGAGCAGGAAGACCCAGAGCGGTGCAAGGTACGTATACGCCCCGGATGCAAGAGTGCTTGTCATAGATGACAACAATATGAACCTTATGGTGACAAGAGGACTGCTGAAACGCAGCGGTATGCGGGTGGACACCGCAGGCTCCGGCAGGGACGGCATTGCCCTTGCGGGGGTAAATACCTATGACATCATATTTGTGGATCACATGATGCCGGGAATGGACGGTATGGAGACACTGCGGGCACTGAGGGAGAAGAAGCTGGTGCCCGAGGGAACATCTGTTGTGATGATGACTGCAAATGCGGTGGTAGGTGCAAGGGAGGAATACCTTAAAGCGGGATTTGACGACTACATCTCCAAGCCCATCGAGGTAAAGAAGATGGAGAAGCTCCTTGCAGCCTACATCCCCAAGGAGAAGCTGAGCTACAAGGTGCAGGAGGGCACGGCTGCAAAAGGCATTTCCGAGGACAGCGGGGAAAGCAACGATGCTCCCGCAAGGAACGCCCCTGCCGACAGGGTGAAGCGGATGACCTTCATAGATACGGGGGCAGGGCTTGCCTCCTGTATGAACAACGAGGTCTACTACATATATATGCTGCAGGCATATGTGCGGGCAGATCACCGTGCAGAGCTGGAGGATCTGCTCATCGACGGGGATATACAAGGGTATATCTCACTTCTGCGGCTTATGTCGGCAGAATCCCTGTGCATAGGGGCTTTGAAGATATCCGATATGTGCATGGGGCTGATAAAGATACTGAGTGAGGATGAAGGCGCAGATATACGGGACGAACACTATGAGCTGCTCAAAAACTACAGGGAAGTTATCACTGCCCTGAGCAGCGCAATTATGCCGTGAGGGGGGTGAGCAAAACGTCTGCTAAAACAAAGGATAATGGTGGAAAGCACGCTGCCGGGAGAGGTAAGAAGATATTCCTGCTTGGAATGGTTTTCCTGATGATATTTCTGGTTATAGTCGGGGTAAGTGTCTATATGGTGTGGGCATTTCTCGGCAAAAGGCAGGTGCAGCTGTACCAGAGGCAGATAAATGAAACAGCGCAGGAAATAAGCTCCTGGTTCATCTATAATTCCCAGATAGTTGCAGAACAGAAGGCTGCCATAGAGATAGGTGACAACTATGAAAGCGGTCATCTTCAGCACTATATGGACAGTGTAAAAGCGAATTATGATGAGGAAAACACCATACACGACATTTTCTTTTTAAGCACAGACGGGGAGCTGTACGCATCATCCGGGTTCACTCCCGCTCCAGATGATGATATGCTGTCAAGGGTGTGGTATGTAAACGCTGTTGAAAAGGGGGGTATCTGCTATGCCGCTCCCTATCAGCTGAAATACAGCGATGGCTATGTTATCACCATATCCACTGCCATCCACGACAGCAAGGGCAGGCTGCGGGGCGTGCTGGCAGTAGATATCAGTGCAGATACGCTTACTGACTATGTAAACGGCAGGGAACTGGCGGAGAACAGCTACTACTTCCTTCTGGACAGGGATCTGAGGATAATAACTCATCCCTGCGAAGGGTACGGCTATACAAACGGCCATCCCATGTCAATCTATTCCATCATAGGTGCTCCCTACGGTGACCTGGCAGATGAACTGACAGGCAGGGGAGAAGCGGAATTTATCTCCGCAAAGCCCGACTATGACGGCAAGACCCGTGTGCTCTTCACCGATACCATAACAGGCTGTGACTGGTACCTTGTGGGGGCTGTTGACAGCGCCCTGTTCTTTAAGACCCTGGCTGTCATGGTTACTATGCTGGTGTTTTTGTTCAGCCTGTTCTCTGTAGGAGCGGCAATACTCACCAATATATATGCAGGAAGGCTCATAAAGGATCTTAATGCCGCAAATGAGGCTGCAAATGAGGCAAATGAGACAAAGAGCACCTTCCTTGCAAATATGTCCCATGAGATACGCACGCCCATAAATGCGGTCATAGGCATGAACGAGATGATACTCAGGGAGAACACCGACCCTACCATCAACGACTACGCCCTTGACATCGCCTCTGCCTCAAGAAGTCTTACAGCCATAATAAACGATGTGCTGGACTTTTCAAAGATAGAATCCGGGAAGCTGGAGATAGTCGAGAATGAATTCAATATTGCCTCCCTTATCAACGACATTGTAAATATGTCCATGTCAAGGCTGGGGGAAAAGGATCTGGAGATATTCGTAAATGCGGATCCTTCCGTGCCTGCGGGTCTTATCGGGGATGAGATGCGCATACGCCAGATAGTCATAAATATGATGACCAACGGCATAAAGTACACCCGTGAGGGTCACGTCACCCTGACAGTCACCTGCACAAAGCAGAGCTACGGCATCAATCTGGACATATCCGTAAGGGATACGGGCATAGGCATAACGGAGGAGAACCTTGAAAAGCTGTTCCAGAGCTTTTCACAGGTGGATACGAAGAGGAACCGCTCCATCGAGGGCACAGGTCTGGGGCTTGCCATAACAAAGCGGCTGGTGACACAGATGGGGGGCTTTATAAACGTTCGCAGCCAGTACGGACTGGGATCGGAGTTCAGTGTTACCATACCCCTGAGGGTATCGGATCCCCAGCCCTTTATCTCCATTAAGGAGCCTGAGAAGATCCATGCTGCCATGCTGTTCACTCTGGATCACCTGAGCATGAGGACTGCATCGGAGTGCATCAGCATTATGATACAGACTTCCAATATGCTGGGCATCGACACCAAGCTGTGCAGTGACATCAGTATGCTCAGAGGGTATGCGGATGAGGGGCTTACCCACATATTCACTGACAGAAAGAACTATCTTGAAAACAAGGAATACTTCAACAACATAGCCCACCGCACCGTCATCACAGTGGTGCAGGGAAGATCCAACTCCGTAAAGCTGCCGGATAATATCCGCTGCATCTACAAGCCCTTCTACTCCGTATCTGCTGCTGCGGTGATAAACAACGACCACACGGAGGGTATGTTCAACGACCGCAGAAAGGCAGCCCGTGCCTTCACTGCACCCGGGGCAAGGATACTCATCGTGGATGACAACCCTGTGAACCTGAAGGTTGCCGCAGGCCTCATGAAACCCTATCAGATGAACATCACCACGGTTGACAGCGGTCAGAAGGCACTTGACACCATCAAGGACAGGCACGATTTCAACATCGTGTTCATGGATCACATGATGCCGGAGATGGACGGCGTGGAATGCACCGCACAGATACGAAAGCTGCCGGGAGAGTATTTCCGGACGGTGCCCATAATCGCACTGACTGCAAATACGGTGAACAATTCAAGGCAGATGTTTTTAAGCTCCGGATTTGATGATTTCCTTGCAAAGCCCATAGACATAAGTATGCTGGACAGACTGCTGCGCAAGTACATCCCAAGGGAGCTGAGGAACAAGACAGTGCAGGAGGAAAGCAAGGCGGATATGCCGCAGACCATGGCAGGGGACAGAAGACACAGTGAGGTAGCCCCGGAGGATGCACCTGTTATACAGCAGCCGGCATCCGGTGCGAAGGTGCTTTTTGACCCGGAGCTTGGAATAAGCTACACCGCCGGGGACAAGGAGCTGTATCTGGAGATACTGACAGAGTATGCCCGCCAGGGGGAGGAAATGCGCAGTATACTCACTCAGACCTTTGAGGGCAGGGACTGGAAGAACTACGTGATTAAGGTTCACGCTCTCAAGAGCACATCCCTGAATATCGGTGCAAAAACATTGTCAGAGCTTGCAAAGAAGCTGGAGCTTTCGGGCAAGGCAGGGGAGTATGAGCCAATACTTGCCGAGCATGATACCCTTATGGGGATGTACGCAGATGTGCTTGCACAGACCCTTGCCTACTTAAAGGAAAACGGCAGGGAGATAACTGCCGCAGTGCAGGAGGAGTCCTCTGCACAGACGGAGGAAATATCACCGGAGGAGCTTGTGAACCTTATCGACGGCTTCAAGGAGGCGTGTGACAGCTTTGACGGCACCCTTGCCAGTGAGATAGCAGGCAGGGCAGCGGGCAAGAGCGTAAAGGGTGTACCCATAGGGGAGGCCTTTGCCGCAGCCGGGAAAATGGCTGAGGAATGTGACTATGACATGGCAGCCGAAGAGGCGGAGAAGCTGCGCAGTCTGGCGGGAGGTGCATGATGAACAACAGAAGGATAGGCATCATTGCCGACTGTGTATTTGATATTTCCCGTGAAATGGCGGAGATGCACGGGATAGACATCGTGCCCTTCTACATCACCACAGACACGGGGCGTTTCAGGGACATAACCGAGATAACCTCCCAGAACATACTGGAGTACACTCAGAGCAGCGGGAAGGGTACGACCACCGATCCCCCTCCTGTGGAGGAGTACGAACAGCTTTTCCGCAAAAAGCTCGCCGCCTGTGATGAACTGATACACATTGCCGCAAGCAGCCAGATGAGCGCATCCTATGAGCGCTCGGTGAAGGCGCTTGATCATCTGGGGCATCTGCAGAGCAGGATATATGTGGTGGATACCGGACAGATCTCCGCCGGAGCGGGTATGCTTGCACTGAAAGCCGCAAAGCTGCGTGAGCAGGGGGCTACCGCCTCGGAGATAGTGGCGGAGATAAACGCCATGAAGGAACACATATCCACCACCGTGGTAATGGAGACCCTTGACTATATGCTCCTAAACGGCAGGGTGAGCAAAAGGACTGCAAGGCTTTCAAAGGCACTGAACCTTCACCCTGTGCTGGAGATGAAAAACGGGAAGTTCGCCGTAAAGTCGGTGCTCCCCGGGAATATGGAAACGGCAGCCAAACTATATGCAAGGCTGGTGCTGGGCAGAAGGGACAGTATCGATACCGGGGCGGTGTTCATCGTGTGCTGCGGCTGCAAGGTGGATACACAGAACAGGATAAAAGAGCACGTAAAGTCACTGGTGCCCTTTGAAAACGTTATAATGGCTGAGACCTCCGCTACGGTCACAAGCAACTGCGGAAAAGGAGCCTTTGGCATAATAACACTGAACAGAGTTTAAAGCGGCGGAGGGTCTCTCCTCCCTGACAGTTAAGCCATGCAGAATGAAAGGAAGATGTTATGAAAACCATACTTGTTGTCGATGATGATATAGTGAGCCTTACCACGGCGAAAAACGTGCTGGGTGCTGACTACAAGGTGATAATCGTCAAGTCCGGAGCTCAGGCTCTGACCTATGTGGGGAAGAATTCCTGCGACCTCATTCTCCTTGACATAAATATGCCCGAAATGGACGGCTTTGAGACCTTCGGCAAGCTCCGTGAGACGGAAAGCGCCGCACAGGTGCCCATAATATTCCTGACCTCCGACAATGATGCCCGCACAGAGACAAAGTGCTTTGAGACAGGCGCCATAGACTTCATATCAAAGCCCTTTGTGCCCAGTGTGATAAGGTCAAGGGTGGCAAGGGTGCTGGAGCTGGAGGATCTGCGGAAGAGCCTTGCGGACAGGCTGGAGAAAAAGACACAGGAGGTCTCGGACATCAAGACCAAGAGCCGCCAGGATGCCCTTACAGGGCTGTGGAACCGTGCCTACACCGAGGAGCAGGTCAATGCCATAATAAACGGCGGCGGATGCGGCTCCCTGCTGATGATAGATATGGATAACTTCAAGGCCATCAACGACAACTACGGTCATATAGCAGGGGATCAGACCCTGAAAATGTTTGCGGACACCATGAGGGCACATTCCAAGGAGAGCGATGTGCTGTGCCGCATAGGGGGAGATGAATTCGTCGCATTCATAGAGGGCTGTGTGTCAAAAAGCGAGATAGCAAACCTTGCATCGGATATCATAGCGGATCTGTGCAGGAAGATAGAGGAGAAAAACTACAATACCAACACCTCCGTTTCCATAGGCATAGCCATGACAGGCACGGACGGGAACGAATTCACAAAGCTGTACAACTGTGCTGACAAGGCGCTTTACTATGTAAAGCAGAACGGAAAGAACTCCTTCCACTTCTTCAGCGACCAGAGCGATGCGGAGAGGGAAAGAGGCTCCACGAAGGTGGATCTTAAATACCTGAGTGAGATGCTGTCCCGTGCAGACGGGGGCACCGGTGCCTACATACTCGATTTTGACTCCTTCCACCATGTGTACAATTTCATCAGGAGATTTGTGGGCAGGAGCGGCAGCAGCGTGCAGACACTGCTGTTCACGGCTGTGAGCACTACACCCGATGAACTGGAGGATGCAGAAACAGAGATCGCTCTTGAAATGCTGGACAAGGCCATATATTCCTCCCTGCGCCGTGTGGACGTATCGACACGCTATTCAAGCAGGCAGATGATCGTCATACTCATGGATGCCTCCACCGAGGACAGCAGCATAGTGGCGGACAGGATAATAGATGCCTTTGAAAAGCTCTACATCGGCGGAAAGGTGAAGTTCAAGTATGACATTGCGGATATGTCCAAGGACATGAAGCTGGTGCAGAGGGAGCAGGGCAGCGAGGAAGCCTGATCTTTCTGAGAAGACTTGAAAGCCGGTGTGATGCGGCAGTACGATTACGATAAGCTGAATGAAGCCCTCCCATAGGAAGCTGTCAATTCTTATGAGAGGGTCTCATCATAGGTGTGTGTTCTTTTTGAGGGAGGGATATAATGATTAATCAATACGTTTGGAAGTTATATTTGGAATCTGGTGGAAATGAGGTCGTAAAAGCCTTTGAGCACAACTTAGCACATAGATTCACAAAGAAGTATTCCGAATTTGTCGGAGGATTAAGACAGAAGTATACTGTGAGCAAATGGATCATAGATAATGAGTTCGATCAGATGATACAGCTATATGAATTCTATAAAGAAAAGAATTTTACCAATAATAAGTTTTCTCCAATTGATGAAGAAGACATATATAATTTCTTTAACTCATATATGCTTGGTTTTGAAGAAAATGAAAATATCGAGATGGTGGAGCTGTTCTCCACTTTTATAGATTATTTAGCATTATTTAGTACAGAGTTAACACTTCATGCACCGGATATATTTGTTCCTTATTATTTCAGTCTGAATTACAACGTGCTCAAGATTATAGCAGATACATTTGATATAACTCTTCCTGAACTGCCGGTCAAAGCTGATTATGAAGGACGCTTGTTTTACTATGTTGACTTGTGTAGAGCTTTGCATGAGTTCAAAAGAGACAACGGCTGGTCATCATTTGAATTATTTGCATTTCTTTATGATTTTGCTCCTGCATATATTGGCGGTACATCAAGCTATATCATATCTGATCTGCCGGATCCCAGTGGAGCCTATTTCATTGGCGGTTCAAAAGATGACCCTTTTTTGTCAGACAGTGAAGATGCAATAACTATCTGGCAATGCAGTCCGGAAACAAAAGCGGGAGATATGATAGTAATGTATCTCTGTTCACCGGTAAGCGCTGTTGATTCTGTTTGGAGAAGCTGTTCGTTGGGCTTTATTGACCCTTTTTTCTATTATTACAGAGGTACATATATCTGTTCCCCGGTAAAGATGAAGCAAGTCGGGATAAAACTGATGCGCTCAGATAAGATCATAGGCTCAATGCCTATTGTGAAGAAAAATATGCAGGGCTTGAACGGAGTTGAATTAAAGCCGTCTGAGTATAATCACCTGCTTGAATTGGGTAAATGTGATGCCATGCGTTTGGAGTATTCTTCTGTGAATTCTGATAAAGAATACAGCACTGAAAAAGAGGTTGAAGACAATGTTATAAAACCTCTCCTTAAAAAAATAGGATATGATCAGACAGATTATGTGCAGCAGTTGTATCTTGAAATTGGTAACCACAATCATGCATTGATCCCGGATTTTGTATTGCTGCCTGAGATCAAAGGAAATAATAGATCTGCTTTTGCTGTCCTGGAAGCAAAAAGATCAATTACAAAAAGCAAAGACTTAACTGCCGCAAAATCACAAGTCAGAAGCTATGCAAAACTTCTCGGTGCGAAGTATGCAGCTGTTGTTTCACAAGAGAAAGTATGGGTGTTTTCGTCAGTAGATGATTATTCAGATGAATTGTTTTCTTGTGCTATTATGGAACTGACCAAAGATAATCTTTATGAATTAAAGAGAATAATAGGAAAATAACGGTGATGACATATACTGCTATAAAAAGTCAAGGCGGACAGATGTCCGCCTTGTTCATATTCCTTAGGTCAAGAGTGTCTCGTCTTCCTCACAGCTTGTGATGATGAGATCTGATGCCCCGGACTCCACTTCTCAGTTTCGGGGGCGGTGTTTTATCTTTTCCGTTTTGTCTTTTTACATAGAGGAAAAGGAAAGTGATGCAGGGGCGGAGTACAAAGATATCCTCAGCTTCGCATCAGTAACCCTGTGTCCCTTCGATTGAGTCGTCATTTTCCACCCAGTTGTTTACATCAATGGTGGTGAAGGTGTCCTTTGTGTTGCGTATGATGACTGTGGTGATGCCGGCGTTTATGATAAGGCGCTTGCACATGGAGCAGGGCTCCACCTTGCCGTCAAGCTCTCCTGTCTTTCCGTCATGACAGGCAAGGTATATAGTGGCACCCATCATGTCACGGCGGGAAGCAGAAATTATGGCATTTGCCTCGGCGTGTACGCTCCTGCACAGCTCATAGCGCTGCCCCTTGGGGATATTGAGCTTTTCACGGGTGCAGTAGCCAAGGTCGGTGCAGTTTGCCCTCCCTCGGGGTGCACCCACGTAGCCTGTGGATATTATCTCGTCATTCTTGACGATAAGGGCACCGAATTTGCGTCTGATACAGGTGCCTCTTTCAAGTACAGTCTCTGCAATATCCAGATAATAGTTGATCTTGTCACGTCTGTCAGACATATGCGCCCTCCGTTCTGTAAGGAGCATGAGCAAGAAGCAAGAGAAAGAAAATGACAGGGCTTGTGAGTCTCTTTGCTAAGTGACAGCGGGCTCCCCCTGCCCTCCGGGCACCCCCCTCTTGGAGGGGGGCTTTGACCAGTGACAGGGAATAGCTTGCCTGATTTGCTCGTTGCTTGATTGCTCAAGCCTCCTGATATGTTCCTGATCGTGGATGTGTGTCGATTGCTGCTTAGCATTCAAAGATCCTGAGAAGATCCTCAAAGGAGCCTGCTATCTCATCAGGCTTGCTGGACGGTTCGAGCCGCCCCAGGCCGTATGCGGCAAATACAAAGGGTATACCCGCATCGGCGGCAGCCTTCATATCCATTACCGTGTCGCCCACATAGACACTGTTTATGCAGCTGTTCTTTTCTATAAGCTGCTTTATGGTGACATCCTTTGATGCCCGTGTATCGCCCCAGCACAGGTAGTCGCTGAAATACCGCTCAAAGCCTGTGAACTCAAAGAATGCCTCGATATAGCCGCTCTGGCAGTTTGACACGATAAAGAGCCTGTGCTTCTCCCTCAGACGAGACAGCACCTGCTCCTCGTTTTCAAGCAGTGTGCCTCCTGCGCCGGCAAGGTAGTTGTTCTCCTCCCGCATACAGTTTTCCAGCAGGTCAAAGCGCTGTGTCTCTGAAAGCTGAGGGAACAGCCTGTTGCCGATCTCATCCATAGTGAGCCCCATGACGGTCTTTATCCTGTCTGCATCCGGGATCGAGTTTTTCAGCAGGGGATTGCATGATGCCCTGATAGTCTGCGACCATGATTCCGCAACGGCGGCGGAGCTGTCCCACAGGGTGCCGTCAAGGTCAAATATTATATTGCCCGCATTCATTCAGCTAATCACTTTACCTTTTTTCGCTTTTTTCTTCTTTTCTATAGGTTTTTCTTCCCCGCCCTTGTCGGTGAATACCACATCATCAGCATCAAGTGGCTTGAGGTAGTCGTATTCGGGGTTATCCTCACCCTTTTCTGCATAGTAGGGGTCTATGACATACTTCTGTATCTGGGGATAGCTGTTGAACATGATCACAAATCCCAGGAAAGACACCAGGAATACAGGCACCATGACAAGCGTGAAGGGGCTTATTACCGCTGACACCACGACTACCGCAGCTGTGAGCAGTATTATGAGCAGTGTTATGATATTGGTTTTAAGGCTGATGACCACAAGCTTGAAGGAATTCTTGATTATATTGATGTAGGAAAGCTCTGTTGCCACTATCATGGGATAGATGAAGAAATTCATCATCAGCACCGTAAGGGCAAAGCCCACGGAAATGACACAGAGAATGTAATAGAGCGTCCCGCTGCCTCCTGCTTCCTTTGCGGCTTCCGCAAAGGCGGGATATACCTGAAGGGCGCTGTACAGGGAAAGGGTCATTATTATGTCAAGGATGCCTGTGGGAATGGTTTTCAGCAGATCCTTTGAAAAGCCCTCTATAAAGTCATGGAACATGAACGTGTCCTTGTCAAGGGTGTATTTCCTCAGCACCTTTGTCATGCCCGCAATGGCGGGACCCACGGTTATTATTGGCAGAGAAAACAGTGTGGTGAGCAAGGACAGCTTTATCATTTTCCAGAAGCGCTCAAAGTACATTTCCCAGAAGCGGAAAAAGGGCTTTTTCTTTGGGGCATTTTTCGCAAGTCCTGAGCCTGCGCTCTCGTAATCAGGGAATAGTAAAGACAAAAGACCAACCTCTCTCTATCGGGTAAGCTGAAGGGAAGGGCTATTTGCTGAGCTCGTATGCCCTTTTGGTGCAGCGGGAGCAGCAGTCTCCGACCACATCCACAAGATGACCCTCATACAGCCCGTCAAGCCCTGCAAGTGTAGTGCCTCCGGGGGAGGATACCATTTTGATAAGCTCATCCACGCTCCTGCCGCTGTCGGTGAGCATTTTAGCAGAGCCTGCAAGGGACTTGGCAAACAGTCTCAGCGCTGCGCCTTCATCAATGCCCACGCTCTTTGCATACTCCGTAAAGCCCTTTGCAAAAAGGTAGATAAAGGCGGGAGAGGAGCCGTTTACGGCGATTATCTCCTTCATTTTATCCATGGGCACTTCCTCCGCAATGCCGCCTGTTTCAAATACAGCCTTTACTGCCGCAAATTCCTCATCTGTGGTGAATTTGCCTTTGGCAAGGGCTGTTGCACCCTCCCCGAGAAGGAAGGGGGTGTTGGGCATTACTATGACAGTGTGGGTGCCTGCTCCGCAAATGCTCTGTATGTATTCCTCGGTGATGCCTGCGGCAATGGAGATTATCACATTGTCCGGGGTGACACCCTTTGCAAGGCTGGGAAGCACCTTGTCAAACATCTGGGGCTTTATGGCAAGCAGGACATACTTGCATTCCCTTGCGATGCTCTCCTCGCTGTCAAGGATCCTGACACCCTTTTTTTCAAGAGCAGCCGTTTTCTCCCTGTCGGGGTCGAAGGCGCATATGTCATATCCGCCCTTTGCGGCAAGGCCGCCCATGATCGCGCCGCCCATATTGCCGGCGCCTATAAATCCGATCTTTAACATAATATCTTCCTCTGGCTCGTTATGAAGCCTTTGCCGCTCCTTTTCTCCGCTCCATCTTTCCTATGGAGCGCTCGTATGCCATGAGCAGGGCGGGGATGAGTATGAGCAGCAGCGGTATGTCTGCACACAGCTGCAGAAGGTTCTTGGTAAGCCTCAGCACAACAGCCTCGTCAAAGGCCTGCGCCGGGATAAAGCCGTAGTGCAGGTTTGCGGCAGTATTGCATAAAAGGTTTATTATCAGCACATCAAGCACTCTTGATGCAACTATCCTTATGCCCATAGTGGCAGTGTTTGCAAAGCCGGGCTTGCCGAGAGTGCTCATGTATCCCCATCTGCGGTAGAGCATGAGCCCGTAGATAAGCCCCTGGAATGCGGCTATAAGGGTATACACAGGCAGGAATGCTCCCTGGGGGTGAACGATGTGGCCAAATACATCGCATATCCCGCCGGCAAAGAATGACACGCACGGGCCGTACAGCATACCTATGGCAGCTATGGCAATGTAGGCAAAGTTTATCCTTGCAAAGGGGATGTCAATGGTAAAATATTCCAGCACTGTGGACAAGCCTATGAGCATTGCCGTGGTCACAAGGCAGAAGATAGCGTTTTTACCCTTTATTTCCTCATATGATGATACAAAAATGTTTTTCATGGTTCCTCCTTGATGCTGTGCATTATAAGGGAAATGAAAAACATTTTCGATATAATGCATTAAGCGGGATGCGATACACCGAATCGCTGCACCGGCGGGAGCCCGCGGATGCATTTTGTCCCTGACACAACTCCCCGTTGTCAGGGCACTGATCGCTCGGTCATCTACTCTGTAATGCTGTGTGACTATCAGAAGGTTATCTCGTTGCAGACTCTGTAAAGCTCATCATCGAAGGGCTTCTTCATGGCAAGTGCTTCCTGTATGTCCACATCGATTATCTTGCCCTCCATCATGCCTACGACTCTGTTGGTAGCACCCCTGTCGATAAGGTCAACTGCGTGATAGCCCATCTGGCTGGCAGCAACTCTGTCACGGACTGTGGGCATACCGCCTCTCTGAACGTGGCCAAGTACAGTAAGTCTTGATTCGATGCCGGTGTATTCTTCGATCTGCTTTGTTATGGCTGCGGAATCGCCGAAGCCCTCTGCCACAACAACAATGAAGTGCTCCTTAGCTGTCTCGTGTGCCTTGTTGATCTTGTCAGCCACGGTCTTGATGTCGCAGGGCTTTTCGGGTACAAGGCAGGCAATGGCACCTGAAGCCATAGCTACGTTGAGAGCGATCCAGCCTGCATTTCTGCCCATTACCTCAACAACGGAGCAGCGGTCGTGGGACTGTGCAGTATCTCTTATCTTGTCTATCATCTGAAGGGCTGTGTTCATGGCTGTGTCGTAGCCTATGGTGTAGTCCGTACACTGGATGTCGTTGTCGATGGTGCCGGGCAGGCCTATGCACCTTATGCCGCCTATCCTTGAAAGGTCAGCTGCACCTCTGAATGAGCCGTCGCCGCCAATTACAACAAGACCTTCCATATTGAGAGACTTGCACTTGTCGGCAGCCTTCTTTATATACTCTTCTTCCTTGAATTCCTTGCAGCGGGCGGTATAGAGGATAGTGCCGCCTCTCTGTATGATATCTGAAACGTCACGGACGGAAAGCTCCTCACATTCTCCGTTAAGAAGACCGTTATAGCCCCTCTGGATGCCAATGACTCTGTAGCCCTTTCTTATAGCGGCTCTTGTTACTGCTCTGACTGCCGCATTCATGCCCGGTGCATCGCCGCCGCTGGTAAGTACGCCTATAGCCTTTTGCATAATATGATCCTCCGATTTAAGATGTTTTGCTTTTGTAAGGATGCACGCACCCCGCACGCACCCACTCTCTATTTTACACGTATTTTATGCGTTTGTCAAGAGATTTTTTTTGACCTGCGGGGGGCAGGCAGGGAACATATGAAAACCGCAGCACCGGATGATGCTGCGGTATGCGTTTTATTGGTCTCTTACTTGGCCTTGCCCTGATTTGCAACGCCTGCCATCTTGGCGGCAAGCTCATCGGGATCGCAGAGATATTCCTTCTTGATAACGTTGAAGTTGTCGTCAAACTCGTATACCAGAGGGATAGCTGTGGGGATGTTCACGCCGATGATGTCCTCGTCGGAGATATTATCAAAATACTTTACCAGAGCACGGAGGGAATTGCCGTGTGCTGCAATGAGAACACGCTTGCCAGCCAGCATCTGGGGCTTTATCTCGCTCTCAAAGTAGGGCACTGCTCTTGCAATGGTGTCCTTCAGGGATTCCTGCAGGGGGAGAACAGCGGGATCAACATCACGGTATTTGGGATCAAACTTGGGGTTTCTCTCATCGTCCTCGGTAAGAGCCATGGGAGGAATGTCAAAGGATCTTCTCCAGATCTTTACCTGCTCCTCGCCGTACTTAGCGGCGGTCTCGGACTTGTTGAGACCCTGCAGTGCGCCGTAGTGACGCTCGTTGAGGCGCCAGTCCTTGATAACGGGGAGCCACTCTCTGTCCATCTCGGCAAGTACGTTGTTGAGGGTGTGGATAGCACGCTTGAGGTAGGAGGTATAGCACAGGTCAAAGTCAAAGCCTGCCTCTTTGAGGGCACGGCCACCCTTCTTAGCCTCTTCAACGCCGTTCTTGGACAGCTCAACATCTGTCCAGCCGGTGAACTTGTTTTCCTTGTTCCATTCGCTTTCGCCATGGCGGATAAGTACCAGTTTCATAACAAACATTCCTTTCGTTGGATAAGATTACCTTTACATCATACACTATTCCGCAGGATTTTGCAAGGGGTTTTTGAAAATTTTACGTAAAATGTCCCAGGGGGCGGTCATGTCCTGCCTGCCCTCCCGGACTTCGGGGCAGTCACCTCGAAGCTGCGCCTGATAAGGGGGATGATGTCCTCCAGAGGAGCGCTGCTGTCAAGCAGGACGGAGATCCAGTTCCTGCGGCTGCTGTGATAGGCAGGGAGAAAGCCTTTGTTCTGCTGTATGAGCATATCTGTGAGCAGGGGGTCATCCAGCTTCAGATTCAGCACCCACACCTTTCCCCTGCCTTCGGGAAGTCCCAGCTTCTCAGCAGACACATCCATCACAAGGGCAAACCACTTCCTGTTGTCTTTGTGGCGGAACACGGCATAGTTGGGGAACCTTGCCCACATATACTCAGGCTCTGCGCCGTATTCACCCCTGATGTGCCTTGTTACATCATCCAGTATGCTGTTCACAGTATTCACCGTTCTTTACACATAGGGCGAGTGTCATTCCCTGATAGTCGCTCCCAGCTCTGCCAGCTTCTTGAGTGCCTTTTTCATGGCGCTGTCAGCCTGCTCATCGGTGAGGGTGCCCTCCTCGGAGCGCATGGAGATGGAGAATGCCACGGACTTCTTGCCTTTTTCGATCTGCGCCCCCTGATATACGTCAAAGAGCTTGACGTTCTCCAGTATCTTGCCCACACCCTGTGAAAGTGCCCTTTCAAGGTGTGCCACGGGGATATCCTCGTCAACGACTACAGCAAGATCCCTTGTCATGGCTGGGAACTTGGGGAGGGGCTTGTATGCGGGCTGTACCACGCAGCCGAACATTTCGGGTATCATAAACTTTGCCGCATATGCACGGGTGCCTATGCCGTAGTTTTCGAGCACTTCGGGGTGAAGCTCACCCAGTATGCCTATCTTCACGCCGTTTGCAGATACTGTGGCACATCTTCCGGGGTGGAATGCACTGGCATCTCCGAAGGTGTCATCCTCTCCGGTGCAGGGCTCATATGTGACACCCGCTATGCCGCAGGCATCGAGAACCGCCTGTACAGCGCCCTTGACGGTATAGAAGTCAGCCTTGTTCCCGTATGCGCCGAAAACTATCCTTGCAGGCTCATCGGGAAGCTCATTGTCTGTAACGATATACTCATTGCCTATCTCATAGAGGAAGGCGGATTCGTTGCGGTTGTTGTAGTTGGTGGAGAGTATCTCGCACATGGAGGGGATAAGGCTCGTCCTCATGACAGAGGTGTCCTCGCCCAGGGGGTTTGTTATCTGCACTGCCTTGCGCAGGGGGCTGTCCTCGGGCAGACGTATCTTGTCAAATGACTTGGGAGACACGAAGGAGAAGGTGGTTATCTCATAGGCACCTGCTGCCACAGCGGCGGCGGAGAGCTTTCTTGTGAACTTCTGCATGGGGGTCAGCTCGCCCTCGGCTATGCCCCTTATGATAGTCTTTGGTATGTTGTTATAGCCGTGGAAACGGGCGATCTCCTCGGCAATGTCGTTTTTGAACTCAATGTCCTGACGGTAGGCGGGGGCATAGACTGTGCCGTTCTCCACCCTCATGTCCAGCTTTTCAAGGATGGAGAGCATTTCGCTCTCAGGGATGTCGGTGCCAAGGAATCTGTTTATCCATTCGGGGTCAAAGGGAGCTGTCTTCTGTGTGTCAACGCCGCTGGAGCAGTCGATGAATCCGCTGACTACCTCGCCGCAGCCTAAAAGCTCCACAAGTTCACAGGCACGCTTGAGTGCACCCTCACACATCCTGGGGTCAAGTCCCTTTTCAAAGCGTGCGGAAGAATCTGTCCTCATGCCGAGGGACTTTGCCGTGGTGCGGACAGAGGCACCGTCAAAGCAGGCAGCCTCAAATACCACAGTGTTTGTGTCATCCATGATGCCGCTGTATTCGCCGCCCATGACACCTGCCACTGCAACAGGCTTCTTTGCATCGGCAATGACAAGGTTGGAGGGTGAAAGCGCTCTTTCCACTCCGTCCAGAGTGGTTATCTTCTCACCCTGCTCCGCATTTCGTATCCTGATCTGGTTCCCTTCGATGAAGCGGATGTCAAAGGCGTGCATGGGATGACCGTATTCCAGCATGACAAAGTTTGTTATGTCCACAAGGTTGTTGATGGGGCGCACGCCGCAGGCACGCAGACGCTGCCTCATCCACAGGGGGGAGGGCTCTATCTTCACATTCTTTACTATTGCCGCCATATAGCGGGAGCAAAGGTCTGTGTTTACTATCTTTACATCCAGCTCATCCGCTGCATTGCCGCCTATGCCCTTTACCACAGGCTCCTTGATTTCAAGGGGGCAGTCAAAGGTGGCGTGTGTTTCCCTTGCCAGACCCAGTACAGAAAGACAGTCGGGGCGGTTGGGTGTTATCTCGAATTCAATGGTGGTGTCATTGAGGTCTATGGCATCCTGTATGGGCATACCGGGGGTAAGCTCCCTGCCGTCCTCGCTCTGCAGGATGAATATGCCGTTTTCTATGGCATAGGGGAAGTCATGGAGGGTGAGCCCCAGCTCCCCAAGGGAGCAGAGCATACCGTTTGATGCCTCTCCTCTCAGCTTGCCCTTTTTGATCTTCACGCCCCCGGGAAGGGTGGAGCCGTCCAGAGCGGCAGGGACAAGAGCCCCAACGCTCTCAGCCGTGATATTGGGTGCCCCTGTAACTATCTGTACAGGCTCTCCCGTGCCCGCATCAACCTGTGTTATAACAAGGTGGTCGGAATCGGGGTGGGGCTTTACATCAAGTATCTTTGCCACTACTACCTTTGATATCTCAGCGCCCTCCACGGTGTATTTCTCCACCTTGGAGCCGCTGAGGGTAAGGCCCTTGCAAAGCTCATCAGCGCTTAGGCCGCTGATATCAGCATAGTCGCTCAGCCATTTCATTGATAAGTCCATATTATTACTCCTTCGTTCGGGTAATCTGTGTTTATCCGATATCATTAACTGTGTTTTGTGTGTCAGCGCTTTACCCCGCCCCTGAATGAGCCCTTTCCGAAGAGGGGTCTGTCCTGACGGGTGACTTTGATATGAGAGGGGAGGGCGCTCTCAAAGTCATAGGACAGGGGCTTGAAGCCTATGCGTATGAGCCGCCGCCCCATATCGCCTGTAAAGTATACATACATATGGTATACGGGCAGATAGGTGGTATCGCTCCTTTCGATAACGATGGAGCTTACCTCTTCAAGGGGGATGATGACCCCTCCTGTGTACCATAACGCCGCTGCTGTAACGAAAAACTGCCCGTCAAAGAGCCTGAATCCCTTATTTGAAGCTGCTGCTGAAAGAAGCTCCTCCCTCTCGGCGGAGGATATGCGGGACAGATCCCGTGAAAAGCTCCCAAGGCGCAGAACAAGGGATATTACGTATACAGCGACCATCAGGCACGTCCATATGATGAATGCCCTGCAGCCTGTCATTTCCCAGAAGCGTGCAAGGGACATCCCCTTTATGTACTGTCCTATCTGCAGGTACAGCAGCAGGGGCAGGGCATATACGCTCATATAGGCGGGGAGCCGCCGTACCTCCCCTTTAAGGAAAAGACTGTAAAATCTGTTCATGGTGTCAGGCAGTGAAAGGCATCTGCTCAGAACTGCCCCAGAAAACGCATATCGTTCTCATAAAGAAGGCGCATATCGTTGATGCCGTAGCGTCCCATGGTGATGCGCTCCAGTCCTATGCCGAAGGCAAAGCCGGAATACACCTCCGGGTCTATGCCGCAGCGTTCAAGCACCTTGGGATGTACCATGCCTGCACCTAAAAGCTCTACATAGCCCTCGTTCTTGCACATGGAGCAGCCCTTGCCCCCGCAGTTGAAGCACATGAGATCAACCTCGGCGGAGGGCTCGGTGTAGGGGAAGTGATGAGGGCGCAGACGAATCTGTGTGTCCTTGCCGTACAGCTTTTTCATCAGCATATCAAGGGTGCCGTAAAGGTCTGCAAGGGTTATGCCCTTGTCGATGACAAGGCCTTCAATCTGGTGGAATAGGGGGGAGTGGGTGGCATCCACTGCATCGCTGCGGTATACTCGCCCCGGAGAGATTATGCGGATAGGGGGCTTTCTCTGCTCCATGGTGCGTATCTGCACGGAGGAGGTCTGTGTGCGAAGTACCACGTTGTCGGATATGTAGAAGGTATCCTGTGTATCCCTTGCAGGGTGGGACTTGGGCATATTCAGGGCTTCAAAGCAGTAGTGGTCGGTCTCCACCTCAGGGCCGTCCACAATGTCAAAGCCCATGCCAAGGAATACCTCCTCCACCTCAGCAAGCACTGCGTTGAGAGGATGTGCTCTGCCTATGGGCATTTCCTTCCCGGGGAGGGTAACGTCTATCTTCTCTGCGGCAAGCTTTGCAGCTGCTGCCTCCTTGCGCAGGCGCTCCGTCTTTTCCGCAATGGTCTGCTCAATGCGAGAGCGGACACTGTTTGCAAGCTGCCCCATAACAGGGCGCTCCTCCGGGGACAGGCCGCCCATCTGTTTGAGTATGGCTGTCAGCTCGCCCTTTTTGCCGAGAAAGCGGATGCGCAGATCCTCCATGGCTTTCAGGTCAGAGATGCCCTCAAGCTCCTTGGTGGCATTCTGCAGGATCTTTTCCAGTTGTTCTTTCATAATATCAGTCCTTTGTATATATTAAAAAAGCCCTGCCAAGTGATCACTTGACAAGGCAAAGCTAATGCTCAGTTTTACACCAACCTGCAAGAGAGGAACCAACATTCCCTGCGCCCTAACGGTGCGCTGCCGTCACCCGCTATGAATGCTTTCACAGGTGCCGCTCCCGGGGGAAATTCGCCAGTGTGTGTGTCACGGGCCTTTCAGCCATATGAGCCCGTTCTCTGTATCCACATATGCCACACGGTTACTAAGGGACTTGACTGCCGCCTGCACTTGCTCATACCACCTGTACTTGCCCATGCCGCCTGCTGCCTGTCCCAGCCCGATCACTGCGTTTACCTGATTATTATAAACCATGTGCCAAAAAAAATCAAGCCCTTTTTTCCTAAAATTTGCAAAAAATACTTGACAAACTTATGGAATTATGATATACTATTTTCTGTTAGCATTTGCTAACTTTATTTATGGTTATAAGTTAGCGAAAGCTAACGCAAGGAGGCGGGGATGGCAGTAAAGAATGTAGTGGTAGTCGGAGGCAATGACTGTATGTCCTGCCGTTACAAGGATATATGCAAGTCCTATAAGTGCAAGGCGAAGGTGTTCACACAGATGCCCGCAGATTTTGAGAACAAGCTGGGTTCACCGGATCTTATAGTGGTATTTACCAATACCTGTTCCCACAAAATGGTGCATTCCGTGAATGAGCGCTCCCGCAAGGGGAATATACCGGTGGCAAGGATACATTCCGCAAGTGCCTCTGCTTTGAAGACTGTATTGGAGCAGTACGTGCCGGGGGAATGATGGAGGCAGGATTCCAGCGGGCACTGGCAGAGTATGCAGCCCCTACGCTGTGCGGCTCAAAGTGCGGTTCACTGCTGTGCATCTCCGACAGGGCGTGCAGCGTGACGGAGAATGTGGTGGAGTTTAACCGTGCTTTCAAGACCCTTGGGTTACGGATACGTCTGATGTGCAGGTGCAGGGACAGGGTGCGGCTCTATGTATACAGACCCGGCGAGCTTGAAAAAAGACTTGCTTTGCCGGAGGTGCAGTCTCTTCTGGCAGATTTCGGCTACAGCAGCGGCATGGATGCAGGCAAGTGCCTGTCAAGGCTCTCCATGAGGATAGCCTGTGCAGGCGGATTTCCTCACGAGATAGGGGTGTTCCTGGGTTATCCCGCCCGGGATGTGGCAGGCTTTATAGAAAACGGCGGCAGGAACTTCAAGCTGTGCGGCCTGTGGAAGGTATACGGGGACACTCTGGATGCCCTCAGGCTTTTTGATGAATATGCAAAGTGCAGAGAATATCTGTGCAATAGATTGGGTGAGGGCTGTGATCTCTATACGGCTCTGCTCCCTGAATCAATGGAGGTTTCATAATGAAGACAGCAGTTATTTACTGGTCAGGCACAGGCAACACCGAAATGATGGCTAAGGCCATTGCCGAGGGCGCAGGTGCAGAGCTTTTCCCCGTTGCCGATTTCTCCGGCAGCATGGCAGACTATGACAAGGTAGCATTCGGCTGCCCTGCAATGGGTGATGAGATACTGGAGGAGGATGAGTTCGAGCCCTTCTTCGCAGGTATTGAGGGGGATCTCTCCGGCAAGAGCATCGCACTCTTCGGCTCCTATGACTGGGGCGACGGACAGTGGATGAGGGACTGGACAGAGCGTGCAAAGGCAGCAGGCGCCGATGTGTTCGGCGGAGAGGACCTTATCGTCAACAACACCCCCGACGACGAGGCACTTGAAAAGTGCAGGGCATTCGGTGCAGACTTTGTAAAGTAATACTCCCTTAACGGCAGCAAGACCCGTTCATCTCAAAGGATGAGCGGGTCTTTTTGTGTATGGGGTGTGGTTTGTTATTTTTTGCTGATATAATAGTAGGGTGAGTCCTTGTATTCTGCAAGGAAGTTGCCTTCCCTGCCGCCCTCAAAGGAATAGTCGTCTATCTTGGAATAATAGTACCGGTCGGAATTCTTGTCGTATTTTCCGGGAGGGAGTGGTCCCCTGATGGTGTAGAAGGTCTGTCGGAATACTATTGTGATCGGTGTGGCACTCCCCAGAGCAAAGCACATTAGCATGAGAAACAGTGCGGTGTGATTACGAACGAAGGCATCAAGGCTCTTTACCTCCCCCTTTTCGGGCAAGCGCTCCAGTATGTACCTTGTGACCAATACACAGATGTACAGCAGCCGCCGGGGTCAGCCACCCGATGAAGAATATCATCACCGGGACAGCGGTGAATATCAGCAGTATGCGCTTTATTGTCTTGTACGATATGGTCATCATTGATATGTTCCTTATGTGTCGCTTTCTGTGAAACGGGCAGTGAGCAGGAAAGTCCGGGGCACTGCCGCATTTCACTTGGTATTGGTTCTGATGCCTTTTGAAGCATTCTTTGCCCCTGTTTCCAGCCGTTCCATTTCCTTTATTGTGTCCCTGTAGGCAGCGGCAACTTCCGTTTCAAGCTCTGCGGCTGTCATCCTGAATGCGCCGCTGCCCAGTATTATCATCTGCTCCGCACCGTCAGAGGTGGCTACTCTCACCCTGTGATCTTTCGCCAGTTCATGGGTGGCACGTTCAATGTAGGTGTCGGCAGTCTCCGCCTCCTTGGTGTATATGACCGTAAGCTCCCCGTGGCGCTCTATCTCCCTGTCGCCCTTTACCCGGTAGGCATCAAAGACCAGTATTATCTGCCAGCCCTTCATGCCTTGAAAATTTTCCAGTGTGTCGGTGAGCATAGTGCGGGCAAGGTCAAGGCTCTGTGCCGCCGCCTTTTTAAGCCGCTCCCAGGAGAAGATGATGTTGTACCCGTCCACCAGAAGATACACAGGACCTTTCAGGGCGGGTGAGGTCTTGTATTTGGGGGTGACCTCCTCACGGCGCACAGCATAGCGCTTGTCACGCTTTATCTTGCCGTAGGTGCGCTCGAAGACCTCCATAAGCTCCTCGTCTGAGTAGCTCTGTGCCGCAAAGCGGGCTATGCGGGCGGGGGTGACATCGGGAAGCGCTCCTTCCTGCCTGTCTCCCTCCGGGGATACGTGCATATACTCATCGGCAGTGTCCCAGCTCACCGCCACTCCCGCTCCGTGGGAGCAGAATACGCTGTCTGCCGGCTCGTTAAGATCCGCCCCGGGGTCGTACCCTGTTGCACTTACTATCTCATCCTGACAGGGGCAGGGATAGTATCCGCAGGGAATGCAGGAAAGGGTGCCTGTGCCGTGGGTGAGGGCTTTAAGCTCCGTGCGGAAGGTGTTTATTTCCCGCACAGGGGCTCTGCCTGTTATGCGGCCGCTTTCTCCGTACTCTATGACAGCCCCCATGAGCTCCAGCCCGGTCAGTGCCTTTCCCGTAAGCTCAGCGGGCAGCTTCAGCTCAAAGCTGTACCAGGGCTCCAGCAGAACGCTCTCTGCCTTCATAAGCCCCTGCCGAACAGCCCTGCACGCAGCTTCACGAAGATCTCCCCCGCAGGTGTGCTTTAAGTGAGCCTTGCCCGCCGTGAGGGTGATGTGTACGTCCGTAAGAGGGGCGCCTGTAAGCACGCCCCTGTGCCTTTTTTCCGACAGGGCGGAGAGTATGGAGTTCTGCCACACGGGCTGCAATATATCCTCACTCACTTTGCTGTCTATGGTAATGCCGCTGCCCCGGGGCAATGGCTCCATATGGACGTGTACCTCTCCGTAGTGGCGCAGGGGCTCAAAGTGGCCTGCTCCGTCAGCAGGGGCGGCTATGGTCTCTAAAAATGCAACTGTACCGCTGTCAAAGGAGGGTACTTTCCCGGAAAGCTCCGAAAACCTGCGTGAGATGATCTCCAGCTGTACCTCACCCATGACCTTTACGTGTACTCCCGTGCTGTCGGCTTGCACCCCAAGCAGGGGATCCTCCTCCTCAAGCCGCTGCATGACTGACTGAACGGCAAATTCGTCCATGCCCTCGGGAGGTATGACCCGATAGGTCATGACAGGCTCGAATACCGGTGCATAAGTGTTCCTTTCATCACCGAACACATCCCCGGGGCGAAGAGAAGTGAGCCCTGCGGCAGCTGCGGTCATGCCGGGGAAGACCTTGTCTGCTGTGGTGTACTTTGACCCGGAGTATATCCGCAGGGCATTTATCTTTTCCTCCCCGATAAAGTCCCTGGGGGCGAGAGTGCCCCCTGTGAGCCGCAGATGTGTGAGCCTTGTATTGCCGTCGTAGGTTATCTTGAAGACCCTTCCCGAGAGGGTCTCTTTATTATCCGGAGCAGGTGCCAGTGTGTCAAGGAGCCGCAGCAGTTCATCCGCTCCCTCCCCTTTAAGGGCGCTGCCGAACACGCAGGGGAAGAAGGCTCTCTTCCCGAAGGCTTTTGCAAGGCTTTCATCCAACAGATCACCGCTTTCAAGGTATTCGTTCATAAGGGCTTCATCCGTCCCTGCAATGCCCTCCATGTCATCAAAGGGACACACCCTGTCCGAAAGGGAGTGCAGCTCGGAAAGAAGCTCCTCACGGCTTTTTGCGGATATGTCCATCTTGTTTACAAATATGACCACAGGCAGGCGATGCTTTTCCATAATGCGCCACAGGGGCAGGGAATGGCTCTGGATGCCGTCTGTGCCGCTTATCACCAGTATGGCTGTATCAATTACACTGACAGCCTGCTCGGTCTGGGCGGAGAAATCCTCATGTCCGGGGGTGTCCAGCAGGGTGAACAGGGAGCTTTCCGTTTCCAGCACCGCCTGATGGGAAAAAACAGTTATGCCCCGTTCCTTTTCCACCTGTTCCGTGTCAAGAAAGGCGGTGCCGTTGTCCACCCTGCCCTTCCTGCGTATCATGCCCGCCGTATAGAGAAGTGATTCCGCAAGGGTGGTCTTGCCTGCGTCTACATGAGCCGCTATCCCTATTACGCATCTTTTCATACTGCCACCCCAAAAGTATCAGGTCTGTGAAGACCTGTTTGTCATTCATACAGTATATCACATCACGGGAGATAATGCAAGTATCTGATGGATATTCCGGATTATTTTCACATAAGGCACCTTGATCCGTATCACAATAACAGAAAGAAGGGAACAGTAGCCCAGTGACAGCATGGAAATGCTCTTGCCGAGCTTCTGACCGAAAAGGAGCTCAGAAGGATAACCGTACAGGAAATTGCGGATAAAGCTGATGTGAACAGAGTTACCTTCTACAAGCATTACCTCGATGTCTACGACCTCTATGACAAGGTGGAGGAAGAGCTTCTTGTGGAAATGGGGCTTATGATACTGACACACAGAGACCGCCTTGGGGATCGCATACTGTATCTTACAGATATGCGGTCGTCCAAGGCGGTTTATGCCTGGATCATGAAAAAAGGCCAAAAGCAACAGACAGTTGCTTGCATATTGTCAGATCCTGTGCTATTATTATAATGATAACAGGATCGATCTTCCGTTTGCTACAGGGGAGGGTAAGCAGTATGGAAACCGGAAACATCATTCAGGAACTGCGTATAAAACACGATATGTCACAGGAGGAGCTTGCTGATAAGATATTTGTCACAAGGCAGGCGGTGAGCCGCTGGGAGACAGGGGAAACCGTACCCAACACCCAGACGCTGAAGCTGCTTTCACAACTGTTCGATGTGTCTATCAATACTCTGCTGGGCGTTCCGAGAAAGCTCATCTGCCAGTGCTGCGGGATGCCCCTTGACGAAAGCAATACGAGCCATGAAGCAGACGGCTCGATCAACGAGGACTACTGCAAATGGTGCTATGCCGACGGCAGATATATGTACAGCAGCATGGATGACCTGATAGAGGTCTGCGTGAAGAATATGGCGAACGCCGAACATTCTGAGAATGAAGTCAGGGAATACCTGAAGGCTGTTCTGCCCCAGCTTGACTACTGGAAACGATATGAACAGCTTTCAGACGGCGGCGAGTTTGAGAGGTTCAAACAATCGCTGATAGATGAGATCAACGAACTGCATATCGAGGGTATGCCCAAGCTTGACAGGCTCAATGCCCTTGTGGGCAGCTTCGTCAATCTCCCCTACCGGCTGCCAAACGGTGATGAGGTGAAGTTCCTTGACGATCAGGTCACCTATCTGGGCAACCAGCTGGAATGTGAGTTCGGGGGCGACCGGTGCTTCGGGGTGCTGGCGAATATGGATTTCATTCTGGTCTGCACCTATGGAAAGGACGGCAGCGACCCGGAGCTTGTCCTGTATAAAAAGAGATGACACCGGAGCCGCTTAAAGGACGTGCGGCGGCTTTGTGCGCCTGTGTATCATCATAGCCGGGAACTGTGATGAAAAATGATACGACTTTATAAAAAAGCGGGCAGCCTCAAAGTGACCCGCCCCCTGTCAAGTAGACAGTGCAAAAAACAAAAATAATCTATGTAGTAACCAAAAGCAGTCTGTGCAAATTGTGCAGGCTGCTTTGTCATTGACAGCGCACCAGCAAGCCCCTTTGAAGTGAGGAGCGGAGCGACGAACGAAAAGGGGCTTGCCACGGCACTCGCTCAGTCATGCAGCATAGGCATCATGATACTCCATCGGTGTCATGCAGCTAAGTCTGATCTGATATCGCCTTGTGTTGTAGTAGGCGATGTATTCTTCTATCGCCGAGATCAGTTCGGACTTATCCGTAAAC
>DGXE01000023.1 GCA_002395525.1 Ruminococcus sp. UBA4240 | reverse complement strand
AAGGAGATGAAGGGACTGGATTGGGGAAGGCTCTATCATGAGCACAAGAGCGATGTACTTGATCCTGCGGCATTGGAAACAAAAATAACCGCTCTCATGGCAGACAAGGAAGTCACCAAGAACAGCGGTATATATGAATATCTGCTGACAGGAAAAGAAAAATATCTGAGCCTGCGTCAGTTTGACGAGGAAGATGCCCGCACAGTCTACGAACAGCAGCAGGGTATCTGCCCGATATGTAAAAAGCACTTCGATTTCGATAAGATGCACGCCGATCATATCAAGCCCTGGCACGCAGGCGGCAAGACCGTTCCGGAGAACTTGCAGATGCTTTGCAGAGATTGTAATTTGAAGAAGTCGGGGCAGGAATAACTTCCCCCCGAAGGCTCCCCCTTCGGGGGGCTTTTTCAGGGTGAGGAGATCAGGCATGGTCATGTATCAGGCTATGAGCCGTCTTGACAAAAGGGTGATTTCATAGTATACTCTTATGTGGCAGACCTGTTTTCTGCACCCCGGGCTATAGCCGCCGGTGCAGGGGGGCAGGCTATTTTTTATGATCGTAACGGAGAGATGTCATGATATACAACAATATCCTTGAGGCCATGGGGCACACCCCCATGATACGCCTGTCCCGCATGAACAAGCCCGGGAATGCGGAGATACTCGTAAAATTCGAGGGGCTCAACGTTGGGGGCTCCATCAAATCCCGCACCGCCTATGAGATGATACTTGCCGCCGAAAAAGAGGGGATAATAACCCCCGATACGGTCATCGTGGAGCCTACCAGCGGCAATCAGGGCATAGGCCTTGCCCTTGTGGGGGCGGTAAGGGGCTACAAGACCATAATCATCATGCCTGATTCCGTCAGCGAGGAAAGGCGTATGCTGGTGAAGCACTACGGCGCACAGGTCATACTTGTACACGATGACGGGGACATCGGCAAGTGCATCCGCAGATGTGTTGAAACGGCGCTGGAGATGAAGGCTGACGACCCCAACGTTTTCGTGCCCCAGCAGTTTGAGAACCCCAACAACATCTTCGCCCACAAGTACCATACTGCACTGGAGATACTGGAGCAGACCGCAGGGCGCATAGACGGCTTCTGCTCAGGCATAGGCACAGGGGGCACCATAACGGGCATAGGGGAGACCCTCAAAAAGCAGTACCCCGATATCGAGATATGGGCTGTGGAGCCGGAGCACGCTGCCATACTGGCGGGAGGCACCATAGGCACCCACCTGCAGATGGGCATAGGGGACGGGGTGATCCCCGGCATACTGAATCAGGGGATATACGACCACATCCACATCGTCACCGATGAGGAAGCGCTGGACACCGCCAAAAGGCTTGCCTCCGAGGAGGGCATAATGTGCGGCATATCCAGCGGCACCAACGTTGCCGCCGCCCTGAAGCTGGCGGAGAAGCTGGGGGAGGGCAAGCGGGTGGTCACCATACTCCCCGACACCGCCGAGAGGTATTTCAGCACACCATTGTTTGACAGAGGATAAAACATCCCCTCATCGCTATGCGGTGGGGGGATCGCTGTTTACAGATCATGTGTTGTCAGTTGTCGTTCAGACCGAATTGTACAGTACCGAGTTTTTTCTTGTATAAGGTCTCTACATCTATGACCTGCTGTGCTGTGGCTGTCGTCGGCATAATCTGCAAAATACAAAACTGGAAGCGCTTGTACGCTTGTCTGTCCTTTTCCATCAGGGCGATGAGGTCTTCGTTACCGCCGTGGTAAGGTGAATTTACATAGGCTTTCCAGCGCCCGAGAATGCCGTCGGCACCATATGCCGAACCCACGTATTGCTTTCCTGTTTTGGTATCAAGTATTAGATATACGCCCTTTACAGCAGAAAGGGCGGTCTTATAGTTGCTGTACTCTCCGGATACGTCGTTTATGATTGCTTCAAGCTCGGAAAAGCTCTTTACAAGGTTTTCATAGCCCTCAAAAGGTCTTACATACTCGCTTTGAATAGAAACGACATTTTTCTCCGTAGTTCCCTTATTGTACCAACTTTGTGTCGCCCTGCCCCATTCTATGACAAGGCGGTTTTCCCAATCGTTAAATAAATCTGTCTCTTTAAGCTGAAATACAAAGCGTCCAGGCAGTGAGTACATCTCCTTGCATGGGAAATTTTCCGAGGGCGTGCACTCGGAGACGGGAGTTTTCCCTGTGTTTTCGTATATCTTAAAAAAACGTGCCTGTGTGCCGCTTCCCGATATAAACACAATCCAGTATCTGCTCTGCTCCAATGCCTTTGACTTTTCATTCTGTATCTGGGTGTATTCATGTATATAACCTGTTTCGTAGCATTTTGCAACGTTTTTATCGCTGATTGAATGTCGGATGACCACCACATCAGAGGGGTCAATTCCGTTGATCTTCATAAGATCCTGCAAAGTGAGCTTTGTTGCCATAATTTCACCTCTAAAACATTTTGAAACTGTTCCGGCGTTTTGCCGTCTTCCATACGCTCTCTATTGGTTTTTTCTCACCTTTGGCTGTCAATATCCTTCACCAAACACGGTCGCCCATTGACAACGCCATAGTGCAGTCCGGCATTCTTGTAGACTTCATATTGCTCCATATCTTCGATATAGTCAATGATCTCATCCGGCCAGCCGGTTTCGTTCCGGACTTGTTCCTGCTGTTTCGTGTCGATAGCCGTACGCTTGACCTCAAATTGCGTTTGCAATCGGACGGTTGGGTTTACATCTATATCATAGCGCAACCGTCCGAAAATTGCAACAGCGTTCTTATAACTGTAATCATTTTTCGGCAGATTGCCAGATCATTCAGTTGTAATCAGAGTGATTGAATGTAGTGATCTATTGTCGTATAAAATCTGTCCTTTATACCTGAAAAAGAAAAATCAGTTTGCTTTGCCTTGCTCGTATTCAAGGTTGCATATTCGGGATAACCGTTATACGGTGCTGGTGTTCCATCTGGCGTAATGATCGCTTTTTTATTGAGCTTTTCTTCAATATAACAAATCATTTCCCTGAGTGAGATGTCACCGTCTGAACAGCCGTTGATCGCTCCCGATATTTCTGTATCAACTAAATGCGATAAGAATAATCCAGCATCGTTCTCATGGATAAAACTGATTCTCGAATCCATATCATCTATAAACATCGGCGTTTCGTTCTGTATGCACTCAATGTAAAAATTTAGTCGTTTCGTATAGTCAGTGTTGCCGATAACAACGGGATAACGAACAGCTATATAATTCTGGTCAGAAAACTGCTGGACAACAGCACATTCCGCCTGCCGTTTTACTTCTGCATAATCAAAATCGGAACGCTCACACCATTTGAGAGAATATCTCTCTGCCGAAAAATCTTCTTCACTTGTATTGGCGTGAATATCCTTGTATACTGCCGAACTTGACATTAGAATATACTTTCCACAGCGGACATGATCTAAAAGCCGTTTCACATCATTTGAAGAGTAAGCTATCTTATCAATTATGACATCATAATACTTTCCGTTGAACGATTTGATGATACTGTTTTCGTCAGCCCTGTCAAATATAATTCTTGAAACTAAATCACCATAGAGGTCAGTTGTTTTTCCTCTTGTAGCGACTGTGATAGTATGCCCCTTGCCGATCAGATCGTTTGTCATAGGAATACCAAAATATCTTGTACCGCCAATAATCAGAATATTCATAGAAAGCTCCAAAAGTTGTATTTTACGGAGCAAGCCGACTACTTGCTTCTGCTCCTAATATACCACACCGCCCCCGAAAATGCAATCCCATTTCCGAGAAATCTTCTCTCCGAAATCACCGTCATCAGGGGCAGAAATCCCGTGCCCCAACTATGCAAGAGGGAGAATCGTCATGAACAAACTGTAAACTTTTCGGAAAATCATGAGCATTTTCTCAAAAGCGTCGGTAGTAAAACCGAAAAGGGCTTCCTTGCAAAGCTGTTCAAGCATAAGCAAGT
>DGXE01000066.1 GCA_002395525.1 Ruminococcus sp. UBA4240 | reverse complement strand
TCTATATGAGTATCTTTCTTAAGACACGACCTGTTGTTTTTATAAGCGGTTTGTGTGCAGCCTGCTGCGGTGTGGCACTATGACTTTACCCCAAGGGAAAGGGGCTCCTCCTGACCGTTTACCTCGAGCATGATGCGGCCGCCGCTCTGGTGAACGCTGTCGCTTTCAAGGATGGCTGCTACGTTTGCGGCTGTCTTTACGGATGCAAGTATCTCCGCATCTTCAAGGTATATGGTGGTATCACCGGACGGAGAGCCGATGGGTATGGCATTATGTCCGTCCTGGTCTATCCTGAATGATGCCTTTTCTATGCGGAAGCTTGTCTTGCCCGACATTGCCGCAGCAGAGGAGCTGTTCTCGGATTTGATGTGAGAGTATATATTGGCGCCGTTTATGCTGATGTTTGCTCTGTTCCCTGTAACTGTGCCAAGTCCTACTGCCTCATCTCCGGAAAGCCGCAGCTTTACGGAGGCATTGCCTATCTCTATCCGTGCATCCCCCGTAAGGGAGCCGACCCCGCAGCATACCTTCATAGATGAATTTATATTTACATCGCAGTATGTGGCGTGTATCTCGGTATCACCGGTGTAGGAGCCTATGCATACGCCTCTTTCTCCGTTTGCGTGTACAAGGTACTGCCCCTCGAGTATGGCTATCCTGCCTCCCAGTCCGCTGCCTATGCAGGTGCCGAACTGACCGTTGGCACTGACGGATACTGTTCCTGTGGGATCAAAGATGAGATCTCCGTGATATGAGCGCAGGTCATTGCCTATGCCGAAGTATTCAAAGGAGTCGAGCATGATGTCAAGACGGCCGTCGCCCTTTACGGTAAGGACGGCGCCGGAGGGCACCCTTATCCCTCCGTTGAGGCGGTTCTCTCCCTTGATGTTCAGTATCACATCGGAGCCTTCTCCTATATCCATGCAGATATACTTGTAGGGGTCAAGGAGACAGACATTCTCAAGTACTATCTCCGTGCGCACATTTGGAGCAGTCTCTATCTTTATCTGGTGATCCGCATCATCCCCTGTGATATGTATGCTGCCGCTCTCGCCTATAAAGAGCATACGGTATCCTTCGGCGGACAGACGTGAGAGGGAAATGCGCTCGCTGCTGTCAGGAAGGTAGATGTGAAGATCCCTGCCCTCCTGCTTCTGTTGGTGCCACTGCCTTATCTCATGCTCAATGGCAAAGGGCAGCCGGTATATCAGCTCCGGGCACGGACGTGCGGTGTAGTACCCCTGTATCAGGTCAACTCCAAGCATAATGACGATCCTGAGTTCATCCGAGGTCTCTACCCCCTCTGCAAGGGCGAGTATGCCGTTGTCGTGGCAGAAGCCGATTATCTCCCTTACAAAATGCCGTTTCTTCGTGTCCTCCTCTATGCCGCTGATAAGGGATCTGTCTATCTTCACCACATTGGGGGTGTATTTGAGCAGGTTATCTACATTTGAGTAGCCTGTGCCGTAGTCGTCTATGGCGGTGCGGATCTTCAGTCTGCTGTATCGCTCTCTGTATCGTTCAAGCATTGCACTGTCGGCCTGTGTCTGCTCGGTCATCTCCACCACCACCTGCTCCGGGTGCCTCAGCAGGAGCTTGTCTATGGCGCTGTAAACATCATCTGACAGGGAAACGCTGGGTATGCTGTTGATGAATATGGGGCGGCCGTTCAGATCCCCTATATGCTCATCAAGGTAGGAGAGGACGTTTATAAAGGTGGATCTTTCTATATCAGCCATCCTGTCGGACATACGGGCAAACTTCAGCACATGGTAGGGTGTGGGCACTATGGTGCTCTGAGGGCGCATAAGAGCCTCATAGGCATAGATGGAGCCGTCTGTGGTGCTGACTATGGGCTGGAAATGATACGCAAAGAGATTGAGATCGATTATGCGGTTTGTTTCCTCAACGGCTGCCCTGTCCTCTTTGTTAAGGACGGTGACAGGTGTGCTGTCTCCCGCAGAGAGCCTTCGCACCAGTGCGCAGACATCCTCCCACAGCAGCCTTGTTGTATCATCCTCCGGCAATGCGGCGAATTCCCCGGCGTGTTCGGAGATAAACTGCTCCGGAGCTGCCTTGTCATCCTCCAGTGCCGCCCTTGCAAGAGCGTGTATGATCTCTGTTCCATTCAAGTCTATCCCCTCCGTTTCCGTGTGCAGTTGACAATTGATATGAAAGTCCGACGACAAACAGGGCAGGGGACACTTCGTCCCCGTTCATGTCTCTGCCCCGATAACAGGTATATGTACCGGTTTATGGACTGTGATACAGTATTATCTTGCCCATTATACCATAATATAAATGGACTTTTCAACACCTTTTTCTTAATTCATCTTGCAGATGTGCGGGAGTTTCAGTCTGCCGCCGTGACAGCACTATGCACCACCTGTTGATAGTCTGCGGCAAGGGGGTGTTTGTCAGAGTGTCGGAAAAACTTGCTTTTTTACGGCGGGGTTTGTTGAAAACCGAAAAACTTGCTCCCGAGCCTTGACAATGCCCACTGTAAGTGGTACTATATAGCAAAGGCAAAGATGCCGGCACTGGTGTATCAGTGTCGGCATTAGTTTTTTCGGAGGGATATTATGGCTGAATTTATGAGCGTGCCCGCATATTTCGGGTGCAATGTTTTCAATGAGGACACAATGAAGGAAATGCTTCCCAGAAATGTGTACAAGTCGCTTCTCAGGACACAGCACTTGGGCGTGGCACTGGACCCCGAGACAGCGGATGTCATTGCCACTACCATGAAGGACTGGGCTGTGGCAAAGGGTGCTACACACTATACCCA
>DGXE01000072.1 GCA_002395525.1 Ruminococcus sp. UBA4240 | reverse complement strand
GGCCTTTCGCTTAGGAGGCGAACGCTCTATCCTGCTGAGCTACGAAGACATAGCAGCTAACTAACTGTATCATTATAACACACAACCTCAAAAAATGCAAGGACATTTTTTGAAAAAGGCAATATGCACAAATCATTTCTGCGATGCAGAACACGATATGTCATAATAGCCAATCGGTGTGGTAGTCAAATCAGCAGGGGTTTCTCTTCAACGACTGACCAGTGCAAAGCGGATGCCGGCTGCTGATGTATCAGCCGGCATCTTTGTCACTCTCCGCCAACGTATTATGTCCAAGGCTGAAAGACACGGCTTATGAACCGCTTTCAGATGCGGCAGCAAAGCTGTCAAATGCGATAATATCACATTTCTGAGGCTTCGGGGGATCACTGTCATACTGCTGTATAGGCCAGCCGGATGTCACATCCTTATTCAGCTTCATATAGTCGCTCTGAGGCTCATCCCTGCCGGGATATTCCCAGTCAAGGCGGACAACATTGCCTTCGCAGAGATAGATATAGTATCCTTCACCGGCTGCATTAAAGGATCTGTATACATGATCCCCAAGATCCGGGTGATAGATGTAGATCTCAAGGAATCTGGTGATGTCATCCCCGTCGTTGAAGCCGATAAGCAGTTCATCCGTTCCGTCCCCGTTGAGATCTGCAAGACAGTATCCCGCATGATTCTCAGGATCCTTGATCTCCTGCGATAGATCTCCGTAAAGGCTTTCATCCCGCCACCCGGTCTGGGCACCGTAAATGTAGTAGTTTACGGTCTCAGCGTACCAGTCCTTCGGGGGAGGGGTCAGGTGATCCATCACATTTTCCGCAGCCCTGCGCTGACCCGGTGTACATCCGCTCAGGAGCAGCAGTGATGCCGCAAGTGCAATAACTGTTTTGATTTGTGTTTTCATCAGCTTTCTCCATATGAAATGAGATGTATAAGATGTATAAATAATAACACCTTCGGAATAATATATCAAGATTATTAAAATTCATATTCGATTAAAATATGATTAGCGGATCTCATTTATGCCACCCGTTCTTAATGTAGTTCTCGTTCATCCTCTGAATCCACTCTGTTTCCTCTGCTGTCAGTTCACGCCACTCCCCTCTTTCCAGAGCGGGGTCGAGCCGCAGCTCCCCGAATGCCGTCCTTTCCAGAAACAGTACCTTGCAGCCCGCCGCCCTCAGCATGAGCTTTATCTGGTGCTTTTTCCCCTCGCATATGGAGAGAGTTCCCGAAAATGCCTTTCCATGGGGATTTTTCATGTATGAGGCACGCTTTTTGTCAGGCATGAGATGCTCCATGTCCTTTACCTCGAATACTCCGGTGATCTCTATACGGGCAGGCTGTGTGATACGGCCGTTGCCGATGGATACCCCTTGACGCAGGCTGTTCAGCTGTTCTGCGGTCATCTCCCCGAAGGCATAGAAGCAATATGTCTTTTCCACATGGCATTCCGGAGAAAGCAGGGATCTGTCGCATATGCCGTCATCAGTAAACAGCAGAAGTCCGCAGGTATCTATATCAAGTCTCCCCACAGGATGGATGGAGTCTCTCATATGTTCCGGAAAGCACTCCATGACTGTGGGATGATCTGCATCGGTTTTGGCGGTGACAAGGCACCGGGGTTTGTTGAGCATATAGTAGTGCATAGTTTCCTCTCAATGAATTACAGTTCGATTACAAATTGTTACATTGCAATTTTGCAGCTCTGCTTTATCCCAATGGGATAATGTCAATAGGAAAAGCATACAAAAATGGCAGGTATTTTTTGACACGATTTTAGTTGACATAAATCCTGAAATAGTATATACTAATTCAAGTGCCAACCACTATATATTGTGGTTGGCTGTAACATTGACCACAATATATAGTATACCGGAGGATAAGATGATCACACATATTATCAAAAGGGACGGGCGGAAGGATACCTTTAACATCGAGAAGATAACACGAGCCATATACAAGGCGGCGCAGGCAGTAGGCGGTTCAGATTATGAGACCGCCTCAGACCTGGCTGTCAAGGTATGCGATATGTGTGAGGACACCTATGGCAGAAATGCAGTCCCCACCGTAGAGCAGGTACAGGACATAGTGGAGAAGGTGCTTGTGGAGGAGGGTCATGCCCGCACTGCAAAGGCGTATATCCTCTATCGCTCCGACAGGACCCGTGTCCGTGAGATGAACACCCGTCTTATGAAGATATATGAGGATCTGACCTTCAAATCCGCAAAGCAGAGCGATATAAAGCGTGAGAATGCCAACATCAACGGCGACACCGCAATGGGCACCATGCTCAAATACGGCTCTGAAGGTGCAAAGCAGTTCTATGAGATGTTTATACTCGACCCGGATGTGGCCAAGGCTCACAGAGAGGGCGATATACACATCCACGACTTAGACTATTATACACTGACTTCCACCTGTTGTCAAATCGATCTTATAAAGCTGTTCAAAAACGGCTTTTCCACAGGTCACGGCTACCTGAGGGAGCCCAACGACATATCCAGCTACGCCGCCCTTGCCTGCATTGCCATTCAGTCCAACCAGAACGATCAGCACGGCGGACAGAGCATACCCAACTTTGAATATGCAATGGCAGAGGGCATCAAGAAGACCTACCGCCGCCGCTATGTGTACAACATCGCACGCTGCCTTGAAATGATGGGTATGCTTGACAACGGTCAGGAGATAGCCGACCGCATATCCACCGAGATCATGCAGGAAAAGGGCATATACCCTATCCTCGACAACAATAACGGCTACAGGGAGGCGGAGCACGAAAAGCTCCTTGCCTATGTGGATGAAGCCACAGCCGACAGGATACAGGAGTACACCGCCAAGAACACCGAAAAGGAAACGGACAGAGCTACCTACCAGGCTATGGAGGCACTTATCCACAACCTCAACACCATGAACAGCCGTGCAGGTGCGCAGGTGCCCTTCTCCTCCATAAACTACGGCCTTGACACCTCCAGTGAGGGGCGCATGGTAATAAAGAACGTGCTTCTTGCAGAGGAGGCAGGTCTTGGCAACGGAGAGACCCCTATCTTCCCAATCCACATCTTCAAGATAAAGGAAGGGATAAACTACAATCCCACAGATCCCAACTACGATCTGTTCAAGCTGGCGTGCAGGGTCTCCGCAAAGAGGCTGTTCCCCAACTTCTCCTTTATTGATGCACCCTTTAACCTCCCCTACTACAAGAAGGGTGATTACAACACGGAGGTGGCTTACATGGGCTGCCGCACCCGTGTTATGGCTAATGTATACGACCCCACAAGGGAGATAGTCACAGGACGGGGAAATCTCAGCTTTACATCCGTAAACCTCCCCAGGCTCGCAATACGTGCTGACCACAATGTAGGCACCTTCTTCGACCTCCTTGAAGAGGAGATGGATCTGGTAGTAAAGCAGCTCAAGCACAGATTCCGCATACAGTCCACCAAGACTGTCAGGAATTTCCCCTTCCTAATGGGACAGGGCATCTGGATAGACTCTGAAAAATTAGGTCCTGATGATGAGGTAGGAGAGGTATTCAAGCACGGCACCCTCACCATAGGCTTTATAGGCCTTGCTGAGTGTCTGAAGGCGCTTATTGGCAAGCACCACGGCGAAGACCCGGAGGCACAGGAGCTGGGGCTTGAGATCGTCGGCAGGATGCGTGCCCGCATGGACGAGGAGGCAAAGCGCACAGGCCTTAACTTCTCTGTCATCGCCACCCCCGCTGAAGGTCTTTCGGGACGCTTTGTCCGCCTGGACAAAGAGAGATACGGCATAATCGAGGGCGTTACAGACAGGGATTATTATACCAACTCATTCCACATCCCGGTATACTTCAACATTGATGCCTTTGACAAGATAAAGCTGGAAGCCCCCTATCACGCTCTTACAAACGGCGGTCACATCAGCTATGTAGAGCTTGACGGCGACCCGGTGAAGAACCTTGCCGCATTTGAGAAAATAGTGCGCTGCATGAAGGAATCAGGCATCGGCTACGGCTCTATCAATCACCCTGTGGACAGAGATCCTGTCTGCGGCTACTCCGGCATAATCTATGATGTATGCCCCCGCTGCGGCAGACGTGAAGAAGAGCACGGCTTTGTACACGAACGCATTAAGAGAATAACCTGCGGACAATGATGAATGCATAATGAGCCGTTAGCTTTCGTGATCGGCAGCTGCTGTACGAGTGTACAGTTGTTGGACGAAGACTTGTTTGCTTTCACCACAGCCACCGGTTTCGTATCATCAATAAAACACCGCTCCCATAAGGGCGGCGCTGATATAGAAGTTTTAAGCCATAGTATTTCTGATGCAAGGTCAGAAGTACTATGCACGGTATTTGAATGAGTAAACAA
>DGXE01000039.1:20681-21780 GCA_002395525.1 Ruminococcus sp. UBA4240 | reverse complement strand
TCGTGGTGACCGGGAAAAACTCTGTTGATATTGTAGTCCATCAGTCGTTTTACAGATCGACGAAAAAGCAGAGGATCGGTGCTTGGATAAAATGCATCAAGGCTGCCTTTGTAGATCAAGTCGCCTGAATACAAATACTTTCTCTCCGGCTCATAAAAGCAACAGTGTCCGGGAGAGTGCCCCGGTGTATGTATTACCTGAATTGTTCGCCCACCCAAATCGAAGCAGTCACCGTCTTGTAAGATGATTTTAGGTTCACCTTGAAAGACTTTGTATGTATCAATATTAAAATCCTTCGGAAATTTGCAAGGAATCCTTGTAAGCTGTTCCTTCACTTCCTTCAGCGAAAGAGGAAAGCCGTCTGCTATCCATTCTTTTTCTGCCATATGAACAGCAATATTCTCGAATTGTTGATGCCCTCCGATATGATCCCAATGAACGTGCGTGGTAAGCACTGTAATGGGGAGCGTAGTCAAACGAAGGGCAACGCTCCTGATGTTTGAGATCCCCGATCCGGTGTCGATCAGAAAGGCTTTTTCCTGTCCGCATATCAAATAGCAATGCGTTTCTTCCCAATGCTGATATTCACTAATAGCAAAAGTTTCTGTGTCGATCTCCTCAACAGTAAACCAGTCATTCATAATGAATTCTCCCTGTCCAATCCGCATATGCCTATTTCATTATTCTATCCACTCCGGCACGGACATTTTCCAAATAGTCTGTATCGATAAGAATGTAGTCAAGCCCGTATAGTGTGCAGGTCTTCAGATAATGCTCATTCTCCTGCTTCACAAACTGAATCGTAAAGTCCTCATCAGGCAATCTCTTTTCGATCACATTTTCATTGCCTATCATGTCAGCAAAATGTGTTTCAATGTACGAGCTGCTCATTACAAGGCAAATGAATTTGATTTGAGATAAATGTTCCTCATCAAAGCTGTCTTTCCAGTTAAACGGAACATAGCAGCCTTCTACAATCAGGTTTTGCCTGTTCTCGATGGCAGTCTTTATCATTTCTTTTATGATAGCCCACAAATAGTCTGTCAGCTTATCGTCATCATAAGGTGTCAGGTCAGTCTGTCCGCTTCTGATAAGCCCC
>DGXE01000039.1:0-20622 GCA_002395525.1 Ruminococcus sp. UBA4240 | reverse complement strand
AAGCCCCATTTTCAGGTGGTCTATTGACAGATACGGATAATGATACTTTTCAAGCAGCTTTTGTGCAAGTAGCGTTTTGCCTGTGTGTGATGCTCCGGTTATCAGTATGATCATAGCCTTGCTTTCAGCTCCTCTCTTACCCTGTTAAGATCACTGCAAGTGAGAATGGGTATCAACGCATTTATTTCATCAACGCTTTTATCCCACCATTTGAAACGGAGCAACAGTCCTATCAGCTCATCATCAAACCGCTTACGAAGTACCTTTGCAGGATTGCCGACAACGATCGTATACGGTTCAACATTTCTGCCTACAACGCTGTTTGCACCAATGATCGCACCGTCACCAATGTGAACGCCGGGGAGAATGACGGCATTTTGACCTATCCACACATCATTTCCAATGATCGTATCTCCCTTTAAGGGCAGGTCAGCCATTGCAGGCGGCTCCATATCCCAGCCTTCCAGCGTATAGAACGGAAAAGTAGACACAGCGTTCATCTGATGATTTGCACCATTCATAACAAACTCAACGCCCGCCGCTATCTGGCAGAACTTGCCGATTATCAGCTTATCGCCGTTCCATTCGTAATGGTGTGTGACATGACTCTCAAAGTCTGAATCAGCTATATATGAAAAATCACCCACAATAATGTGGGGGTTGTTGATCGTAGGCTTGATATAGATCTCTTTATCGTACCCATTGATAGGGTGAACTTTGTTAGGATCAGGTCGTTTCCTATTTTTCATCCAATCACTCCTAAACACCAAATTCACGAGCAAACCGAGTGCTTACCCTATACAAACATTATACCAAACGCTATTGAGAATGTCAATCACCCGAAAAGAATAGCCTTATCCCTGCACCACCGGGGCAGAGAGCCTGTTTATCTCCTGATTTGTCATAATCGCAAAGCTCCTTTTGTGAAAGATGCATATGGACTTATACGTATTTTAGCTGTGGTGCAGCATGAGCAACCATATCTATATCTGTAAACAAAGCCTTTTTTGGGGAGGGGTGTAAAGCTTTTTGTGAATATCAAAAAAGCTCTTGACATAAGCAACTGTCAGGGGGTATTGCCATATGAGGATATGTTAACATCCGGATCGGTCTTGACTTTTTGAATATTATATAGTACAATAATGAATATTCATCATACTTTGAAATAAATCATGTAATAAGGGATGTGGGCGATATGGAGATCTCGGATAAGAGGATAGACGGGGGCAAAGCCTTTGACTGGGGGAGAACATCAAGGGAATATGCCAGATACAGGGATATATATCCTGAGATATTCTACCGGAAGATAGTTGACAGAGGGCTTTGCATACAGGGTCAGAGGGTGCTTGACCTGGGCACGGGGACAGGTGTGCTCCCGAGGAATATGTACCGCTATGGTGCCAAATGGACAGGCACGGACATTTCCCCGGAGCAGATTGCTGCGGCAAAGCAAATGGCGGCAGCAGAAAATAAAGATATAGATTTTCAGGCGGTATCTGCTGAGAATATCAGCTTCCCGAAGGCTTCATTCGATGTTGTCACGGCGTGTCAGTGCTTCTGGTATTTCGATCACGAAAAGGTCATGCCTGTGCTGTATGATCTGTTGAAGCCGGAGGGGAAACTGCTGATACTTTATATGGCGTGGCTCCCCTTTGAAGACGAAATTGCAGGGGCAAGCGAGGAGCTGGTGCTGAAATACAGTCCAAAGTGGTCGGGAGCAGGAGAGACACGAAAGCCCATATGGATACCTGATGTTTGTTACCGCTATTTTGAACTGGAAGACCATGAGGAATATGATGTGATGATACCCTTCACAAGGGAGAGCTGGCACGGAAGGATGAAGGCCTGCCGTGGGGTTGGTGCATCCCTTTCAGGTGAGGAGCTGAAAAAGTGGGAAGGTGAGCACATCGCCCTGCTTGAAAGGATCGCACCAGCGGAGTTTGAAGTGCTCCATTATGCGGCACTTGCTGTATTGAAAAAGAAGTGAACATATGTTCTGGAAAGAAAGACGGAAAATGGAGGACATCAATGAAGGTAATCGACTATTTTGAAAGTGACAGAAGGGAACACTGGCTGAGTGAGATAAACAGAAGCGACTGGGCAGCAGCACGATTTCTCCACGAGATGCTAAACAGGCAAACCTTCTCAGAATTTGCCGGCGGCAGATCAAAGGTATTGCTTCTGACAGAGGGCGATGAACTGATCTCTTTCTGCACATATGCAGAGAAAGACGATATACCGTGTACAGATCTTGCTCCCTGGGTGGGATTTGTATATACATTCCCGGAACACAGAGGACATCATTATGCAGGGCTGCTGATGGATGAAGCAGAACGGCTTGCAGAAAAAGACGGCTTTTCCGCCTTCTATATTTCCACCACACACATGGGTCTATATGAAAAATACGGCTGCACGTTCAAAACGGAGATGAAGGATATGAACGGGGAGATATCAAGAGTATATGAAAAGCAAATAAGAAAAGTCCTTGAAACAGAACGTCTGATCCTTCGCCCTTGGGAAGAAGGCGATGCGGAGGATATGTACAGATATGCAAGTGATCCGGATGTGGGTCCCATAGCGGGGTGGCCGCCCCATAAAAACGTTGAGGAAAGCCTTGACGTGATCAAAAACGTACTGGGTGGCAAAGAGGCGTATGCTGTCTGTCTGAAAGAAGACGGCAGGGCAATAGGCACTATTGAGCTGAAACTGAACGGGCACACCGACATGACAGACCGTGATGATGAATGTGAGATGGGCTACTGGCTGGGAAAGCCCTTCTGGGGGCGTGGGATAATGCCGGAAGCTGTAAAGGAAATGCTCCGCCACGCTTTTGAGGACTGCGGTATGCAGAGAGTCTGGATCGGCTATTACGAGGGCAACACTAAGTCCAAGCGTGTTCAGGAGAAATGCGGATTCCGCTATCAGTGGAGATCGGAGAATGTGGACGTACCACTGATGCACGAGAAAAGGACAGGTCATGTAAGCAGCCTGACAAGGGATCAGTGGGATTGGGACAGGCTGTATGAAGCGGCAAGGGCTGTTCTTGCGCCCCGCAGGATATCAGACTATGTGACAGCAGGGGAGGTGTCCGCTGCGATCCTTTCCGGCTCCGGGAAGATATATACAGGTGTATGCATAGATACCTGCTCTACGCTTGGGATATGTGCAGAGAGGAACGCAGTTTTCAATATGCTTACAAACGGTGAGCAGACGATAGCAAAGGTGCTGTGCATACCGCCTGTAAAGGGCAGGGGTGCTCCCTGCGGAGCGTGCCGTGAGCTGATGGTTCAGCTGATGCCGGACAGCTATAAGGACATAGAGATAATGCTGGACTATGAAAGTGACAGAGTGATGACCTTAGGTGAGCTGACACCCGAGTGGTGGATAGGCAATCAGGGTTGACTTGCCCGGAAGCATCCGCTGGTCATAAGCGCCTTTTCTGAACTTGCAGAGAGGGCGCTTTTCGTTGATGAAACATGCGGGAACTTCTTTGCAGATGAGAGACTGAGGGAAGGAACAAAAAAAGTATTGATTTTTTCATGTATATGTGGTATAATATATTCTGATTTTGGCAAATCAGCGTTTTGCAGGATGGTGAAATGGAATGACCGTGTATTTATGCGGCTTTATGGGCTGCGGGAAGACCACAGTGGGCAAGATACTTGCCGCAAAGCTGGGGTCAAGGTACACCGATATGGACAGCTACATCGTACAGTGTGAGAAAATGAGCATCCCCGCCATTTTCAGGGAAAAGGGGGAGGAATACTTCCGTGACCGTGAGACTGCCGCAATAGGCGAGCTTGGCGATATAGGCGGTGTCATAGCCTGCGGAGGCGGTGCCATGCTTAGGGAGAAAAATGCCCTGCTGGCAGCGGAGCACGGCTGTGTAGTGCTGATAGACACCCCCTTTGATGTCTGCTATGAGCGCATCAGGAACGATGAGGGGCGGCCGCTGGTGGTATCCAACACAAGAGCCTCACTGGAAACGCTGTACAACGAGCGCAAGGTGCTTTACACCGCCCATTCCCAGTATACTGCGGACGGGACGGCAAGCCCCGCTCAGATAGCAGATGAGATAGCATCTTTTATCAAGATAAAATACAAAGGTTGAAAAGGAAAATTTTGATGAGCAAGGTTTACGATCTGGGAGTTGACGTAGGCTCCACCACTGTTAAGACAGTAATACTCGACGAGGGTAAGATCATACACTCCAGATATCAGCGCCACTTCTCCAAGGTAAGGGAGACTACTGCGGAGCAGGTGAAGGAGATATCAGCCCTTTACCCCGATGCACGGTTCAGAATGGCTATTACAGGCTCTGCGGGCTTAGGTCTTGCCAATGCGGCAGGGCTGCCCTTCGTGCAGGAGGTGCATTCTGCGTTTATCTCCGTAAAGAAGGACTATCCGGATGCAGACTGCGTTATAGAGCTTGGGGGCGAGGATGCAAAGATAATCTTCCTCACAGGCGGCGTGGAGCAGCGCATGAACGGCTCCTGTGCCGGGGGTACGGGTGCTTTCATTGACCAGATGGCGACACTTCTGGGCATAACCGTTGATGAAATGGACGAGCTCTCCTCCCATGCGGAGAAGAAATATCCCATCGCATCACGGTGCGGTGTGTTCGCAAAGTCCGATATACAGCCCCTTATTAACCAGGGGGCAAAGCGTGAGGACATCGCTGACAGCATTTTCCAGGCTGTTGTGGATCAGACTGTATCAGGTCTTGCACAGGGGCGTGAGATAAAGGGGAAGGTGCTGTTTCTCGGAGGCCCTCTGTCCTTTATAAAGGGGCTTGGGAGAAACTTTGTAAAGACCCTGTCCCTTGACGAAGAGCACGCCATATTCCCCGAAAATGCACAGTGCTTCATGGCATACGGCAGCGCCCTCTATGCCGCACAGGCACAGAGTGACGAATTTACCGCCGATGAGATCATCAGCCGCATAGAGAATGCCAAGGTATCTGATACCATCATCACCGGCAAAAGGCTGTTCACAAGCGAGAAGGAATACGAGGAGTTCGTCCGCTCCCATGCGGTGTACGACCTTGAAAAGGCGGATATATCCACCTACAAGGGTGATGCCTACTTAGGCATAGATGCAGGCTCCACCACCACAAAGCTGGTGCTCATCACCCCTGATCACAAGCTGCTTTACAGCCACTATCAGGCTAATAAGGGACAGCCTCTTGAGGTCATAGTGGATCAGCTGAAAAAGCTGTACTCCATAATGAACAAGGATACAAGGATACGCTCCTCTGCCGTAACAGGCTACGGGGAAGAGCTTATCAAGGCGGGGGTAGGCATAGATTACGGCCTGGTGGAGACTGTTGCCCACTACAAGGCAGCATCTTACTTCTGCCCGGATGTGGATTTCATCATCGACATCGGCGGTCAGGACATGAAGTGCTTCAAGATACAGAACCATGCCATAGACAGCATCATGCTCAACGAAGCCTGTTCATCGGGCTGCGGCTCCTTTATACAGACCTTTGCGGAGGCGCTTGGCTACAATATAGCCGACTTTGCAAAGCTGGGGCTTTTTGCCGAAAGACCTGTGGACTTAGGCTCCCGCTGCACCGTGTTCATGAACAGCTCCGTCAAGCAGGCACAGAAGGACGGCGCCTCTGTGGAGGATATATCCGCCGGACTTTCCTCCTCTATCATCAAGAATGCCATATACAAGGTTATCCGTGCCAATTCCGCAGAGGATCTGGGGAAGAACATCGTGGTACAGGGGGGTACGTTCCTCAATGATGCGGTGCTCAGGGCATTTGAGCTTGAAATAGGTCATGAAGTTCTCCGCCCCGCAGTGGCAGGGCTTATGGGCGCTCTCGGTGCGGCTATCTACTCCATGGAAACATCTGCGGCACAGGGCAGGGAAAAGTCCTCCATCATAGATGAGAAGGCATTGGAGGAGTTCACCTACACCTCCAAGATGCGCACCTGCGGCGGCTGTACCGCAAAGTGCCAGCTCAACATCATCACCTTTGCCGGAGGCAGGCGCTTCATCAGCGGCAACAAGTGCGAAAAGGGCGCAGGCATAAAGAACGACAACAAGGCACCCTCACTCTATGAGTACAAATATGAGCTTATAAAGAAGATAATGGCAGAGCCGGGTCCCGATTCTCCCAAGGCGAATATAGGGCTGCCTCTGGTGCTCAATTTCTATGAGCAGCTGCCCTTCTGGAAGACATTCTTCAACAAGCTGGGCTTTCAGGTGACATTCTCCGATGAGTCCACCAGAAAGACCTATTTCAAGGGACAGCACACCATACCCTCAGATACGGTCTGCTATCCTGCAAAGCTTGCCCACGGACACATAATAGACCTGCTTGAAAAGGGCGTTGACATAATCTTCTACCCCTGCGAGACCTACAACATAGATGAGAAAAAGGGGGACAACAACTATAACTGCCCTGTTGTGGCGTATTATCCCGAGCTGCTGAAGGCCAACATCCCGGAGCTTAATTCCGACAATTTCTTCATGCCCTACATGAACATAAATCTGAAAAAGCACATAGCCCAGTCAGTGTGCAAGGATTTTGCCCGCTTTGATCTTAAAAAGAAGGATGTATATGAGGCGTGGGAGGCGGCTATGGCATCCCTTGAGGCTTTCAGGGAAGACATCAACCGGAAGGGCAGGGAGATAATCGAGGAGGCTCGCCGCCGTGAGATACCCATAATCGTAATAAGCGGCAGACCCTACCACATCGACCCTGAGATAAACCACGGCATACACAAGCTCATCACCACCCTTGGCATGGCGGTCATCACCGAGGACAGCGTGTGTGACCTTGCCCCCACTCCCCAGCTCCACGTATTCAATCAGTGGACATACCATTCAAGGCTGTACAGGGCGGCTCAGTACGTCACCACACAGCCTGATATGGAGCTGGTGCAGCTTGTATCCTTCGGCTGCGGCATAGATGCCATCACCACCGATGAGGTGCGCTCCATACTGGAGAGCAAGGACAAGTTCTACACCCAGCTGAAGATCGACGAGATAAGCAACTTGGGCGCTGTGAAGATACGACTGAGAAGTCTTGAAGCGGCTATATACCAGAAAAAGGCACGGACACAGGAAACAGTATAAAAACACCGGCATCGGAGCTCCCGATGCCGGTTTCTTTTGTCTGTCATACCTTTCGCAAAAGCTGGAATATCCAGTAGACTGCTGCAAAGCACAGATTGTAGATAAGCGCCATGGTGACTGTAAGCTGTGAGGAAGCCCCCAGCAGCACAAGTATCAGCACCAGAAGGATGCCTACGAATATTGCCGCCGCCTGCAGGGCTATGCCTATGGAAATGGTGCCTCTCAGGCGGTTGGCGCCCATTACCAGTGAAGCAAAGGCGGGGAAGCTGCCGGAGCAGGCAAGTGTTGCATCCTGCCTTGGGGCAAAGTCCACTGTTTCCTGGCACTGTGCGTGGTATCTGAAGGGAATGAGCTTGAACAGGGAGGGAGATACGTCAAACAGCTCCGAAAGCCTGTTCACGGTCAGCATGGAATCCACGGAGCGGAGCATAACGGGGATATTGCTCTTGTGCAGCTCCCTGAGTGCATTGCCTATGCTGTATGCAGGGGTAAGCTCGATAATGAACATTGCGGAAAGCTGCCCCGAAATGGACAGGTACACAGCAATGCGGCCGTTCTTTGTGTATTCGCCTTCCTTAGCAAGGGAGGGGAGACCTTCTATGCTGTGGTTCTGCATAAGCTCCCTGTTGCCAAGCAGCACTCTCTTGTTGTTTATCCAGCCGCAAAGTCCCATGGAATCCTCATAGAGATAGCTTTCCACATGGCTGAGCATCTCCGTCTTGCCGCCTATTATCTCATAGAACATACTGTCAAGTATGCTGCCTGACTGATGCGTAAGGCTTGCCGCCTGGAGTATGGCTTCATCTATGCTGGTGTCGGGGAAGGACTTGATGTTGATGAGCTTTATGCTTCCCGCCGGGAATATCTGCCCTGCATCCGCAAGGACACAGTTGGTATCGCAGAATTCGTCTATGCTGTCAAAGCCGATGATAGCGCCCTGCTTGCGGGCATAGGAGCGGGATGCACGTTCCATGGGCAGGTTCACCACCAGCATGATGGAAAAGCAGGAGCATATGGCAGCCACTGCGGAGAAGGAGGACAGCCCCACGCAGAATGCCCCGAGGGAGCCGTGCTCGGTGCGGGCAAGTATACCCGCTATGACAGCTATCACCGTAGATGCGATGAGTATTATGGGCGACATCTTGCGGCAGAATCTGTCTGTGCTGTCGCTTGAATAGGAGGAGCGCAGGAAGCCTGTTATCACCTCCGTCTTTCTCATGCAGGCAAGCACGGGTATATCAGCAAGGGCACCCCTTGTAAAGTCCTGTGCCCGTGCCTCGTCTTCGCACACGAACAGGGCATAGTGCTCGTTGTCCCCGGAGATGTTTGCAAAGCTGCGCTGTGTGCGGCTTATGATGAGCAGCTTCCCTATGGTGTTGAACATCAGTGAGCCTATTGCCACAGGCACATATACAAAGGCAAAGCTGCCCCTTATCATATTCGTGTCCGAAAGCGCCACCATGCCGGTTATGGCACTGGAAACCAGAGCAAGGGCTGAAAGTGAGTCGCAGTCAGCCTTCAGGGAGAGCAGCTTCCCGATGCCGTTTGAAACAGTCTGATAGGAGGCTATGCCTGCTATCACACCCAGCACCAGATTGATAAACAGGAAGCTGTCCGGGTTTGATTTCTTGTCTATGCCCGGTATAGTCTGGAGTATGGGCAGGGAGAAGTCATTGGCAAATGCGATGTAGGCAGTCACCGCAAAGCACAGTACAAGTATGAGCAGGCGGATGACCAGCTTGTTCTTCTGCTGCTCTATGTGATTTGCAATGGAGGGCGCATCTGTAAGGCTCTCAAAATCCTCTATGACAGGAGGCGGTGTCTCAGGCTCCTCCTTCTTTGCAGGCTCCTCGGCTCCCTCCCACTGGGGGGAGAAGGACTCCACCTTCCGTGTGCGGCGGGCTTTCAGCTCATTGAGCTTGTCAAGCTCCGGGTCGCCTGTGGGTATCACCCGGGGGAAGGTGTCTTCAAGCACCTTGCCGTCAATGTCCAGCTTCACATCCGAGATGCGCTTTCTCTCAATGGGGGGCACGGTCGAGGATACCCGTTTTATCTTCTTGTCGGACAGCTCGCTGTTGCCGCCGGAATTCTCGTCCTTTGCCATCAGCTTGTTGAATATGCCCGAAAAGCTCTTCAAGGGACTGGTGTCGTTTTTGGTCTGGCGCTGCTTCTGCTTGTTGTCGTACTGGGTGAGTATCTGCTCTATATCGTCAATGGATGAATATTTGTCAAAGGGGTTTTCCGTATCCACAGGGTCAGGGCGGTGGCCGAACTCTATCGGAGGCTCCCCGGTGATGTTCGCCTGTTCCTTCCTTTCCTGCTTCTCGGCTCTGGCAGTGTGCTTTGTCTCGCCGTATCTTTCGCTGTATTCGTCCTCCATCTCCATTTTCTCGGAGAGGGAGCGGCCTGCTTCGGGTCCTATCTCATAGGGGATGCTGTGCTCCTCGCCTATGAGGGCATCCCGCTCCTCCTCGCTGAAAAGGGGAGTGTCGCCGTATTTCAGGTCAAAGTCGTCCTCATCCTCATATATGGAGTGAAGCCCTTTCAGGTCGGATACACCGTCATCGGAGAACCTGTCATCTGCCTTCTTCTTTTTGAACAGGAATCCGAACAGACCCCGCTTTTTGGGCGGTGCTGTGACCTCCTCCGTTTCCTCCGGCTCTGTCTGCTCCTCCGCCGCTTCGGCAGGCTTTGCAGCTTCCTCTGCCTGTGCGCCCTTTGCTTCATCATCTGAGATCGGGGCTTCTGCCGCAGGGGCTTCGGGTATAAGGGCACCCTCCCCCTGCTTGTCAAGCTGCTCCGCCTGCAGCTCTATTGAGGTCTTGAGCTCGTCGGGGATGTACTTGCGCTCGTAGTCGCCGCTCATGATCTCATAGTCTATCTGGCGGGATTTCTTCTTCCTGTCCTCGGGAGAAAGCTCCTCATCGGGCACCTGGGTTATATCCTTTGCCTTGCGGCGTATCTCCTCGGGAGAGGGGTAGTCCGATGGCATGGAGATGTTGATGTCGCTTATGTCAATGTCCGTGCTGGAGCTGCGGCTGTCAAATATCTCCTGAAGTCCTGATTCCGCAAAGCTCTTCGTGGCGCTGTAGCTTTCAAGGATATCGTCCACCGATTCCCCGCCGCTGTGGGGAGCGTTCCCGAATTCATCCAGTATATCGTCAAGAGAATAATCTTTGCTTTCCAAAGATCGTACCTCCAATCTTATTCGTAAAGGGTCATCCCCTGCGCTGTCTTACAGCTTCGTACATGAATATGCCTGCCGCAACAGACGCATTCAGGGAATTTATCTTCCCGTTCATGGGCAGGGACACCAGGTGATCGCACTTTTCCCTCACCAGTCTGCTCATCCCTGTGCCCTCCGACCCTATCACCAGAGCCACTGCCCCGGTAAGGTCGGCTGTTGTGTAGTCAGCGCCGTCCATAGCCGTGCCGAATACCCATACCCCCTGCTTTTTCAGCTCTTCAAGGGCATTTACGATGTTGGGCACCCTTGCAACGGGCACAAGACTTGCAGCACCCGCCGAGGTCTTGAATACAGTGGCGTTGAGGGAGGCACTGCGCCTTTTGGGGATGATCACCCCGTCTGCGCCGGCTGCCTCCGCGGTACGTATCACAGCCCCCAGATTGTGGGGATCTTCTATCTCATCGCATACGATGATAAAGGGCTTTGTGCCCTTCCTGCGGGATATGTTCAGAATATCCTCCAGGGTCACATATTCAGCACAGGCACCTGATGCTATTACCCCCTGATGTGCTGCATTTTCACACATCTGGGACAGCTTGGAGCCGCTCACGCTCTTTACCACTATGCCCCTCTCACGGGCAATGCGCACGATAGAGCGTATGCTGCCCGTTGCCTCAGGGTCGATGTAAAGGGTGTCTATGGGCTTTCCTGCCTTGAGTGCTTCAAGCACAGGGTTCCTTCCTATGATAAGCCCCTCGGGAGCCTGCTGTATATCCTCGGCAGGGAGCCTTTTTTCCTCTCTCTCAGGGCGCCTGCGGCTCTCTGTGCGGCTGTGCTCCCTGCTGCCGCCCTTTCCGGGGGACGGCTTTCTTGTTTTTCTGTTGTCCATGATCTTTCCTTTTATCTATAAGCCAAAATCTCAGTATCGTGCTTTGCAGATACATATACACCTATACATTATACTATAAAACACACTTCAATGCAATAGCATTTATGACAAAAATTTACTGTAAAATGTCTAAGTTTGTTACTTTTGCTCAAAGTGTGGGGCATGGCTGGTATAAATGCGGCAGGCAAGCCTTTTGCAAGACTGTTGACAAAGAAGGCATATTGTGATAAAATAGTATAAGGAAAAATATGTATATCAGAGGTGCTCTCTGCCTGCGGCGGATCCGTCGGGAGAGCGGCTTCTGTACTGCCATATGATTGTGAAGGTCATTCAATGAAGATATTCAGCCCCGACGGTGCATTGTACCGTTTTATGCAAAGGCTCACCCAGTGCGTGTTCCTGAATTTTCTCTGGGTGGTGTTCAGCCTGCCCGTGATAACTGTGGGAGCCTCCACTGCCGCAGTGTTTGCAGTCACAAGGAGAATGCTCGACGAGGAAGAGGGTCACATCTGGCCCGAATTCTGGAAGGGCTTTAAGGACAACCTTAAAATGGGCATCCCCATGGGACTTCTTACCATCCTTGCGGCATGGGCGGTGTACCTTGATTTCCAGCTTTTCTCAGCAGCTAAAGAGCACAGTGTGGTATTTTTATGCATAGGCATATTTGCGGCATATATCTTCTCCTTTTCCCTGCTCTATGTCTATCCCCTCATGGCACGCTATGAGAACACTTTTTTCAATACCATAAAGAATTCATTCCGCATATCAATGAAATTCTTTCTCCGTTCGGTGCTGCTCATCATTGCGGTAGCCTTTGAGGTGGCAGTGCTGATATTCAATATGCATACCCTGATCATAGGCATACTCGTAGGCCCTGTGCTGGTGATCTATACCATAAGCTTTGCCGCGCGGGGCATATTCAACAAATTAGAGGAAAACCCTCAGACCTAAGCTCCAAGTAGCATATCACAGGGTGGTGATGTCATGGGAACCGGTTTTGAAATATCTGACGGTCTGAATCTTGCATTTGCACTGGCTACATCTATCATCTGCCTTACATCGGTATTCTTTACCTTTGCGCAGAAGCGCACGGACAAGCTGAGGAACAAGGTGTTCGTGGGGATGCTCATGGTGCTTACCCTCAACGGCATTACAGAGCTTGCCAAAACCAGCATTGATGTATACGGCACCAAGGACGGCATTGACGGCGGTGCCTACAAGGCGTTCACCTTCCTGTACTTTGCCTTCCACAGTATGCTGGCACCCCTCTTTTATCTGTATGTACTCGGTGTGTGCGGGAAACTTTCATTTGCTGACAGGCGCAGCGGGTGGATGTTTGACAGATCACGTTCCGGGCGGCTCAAGGAAAACCCTGTGGATTTCGGCAAGCCCGTGCATATCATATATGCGGCGGTATTTGCGGTGACAGAGCTTGCAGTGCTGACCAATCCTCTTACAGGCTTTGTCTATACCTTCGGCGAGCACGGGGAATTTATGCGCAGCAAGGGCGAGATCATCATATACCTTGCGGCGGGACTGTTCCTTGTTACGGCTGTGTATATGCTTATATACACCTGGAGTGCCCTTACCGAGAAGCGCCGCTACATGATAGTGTACCTGTTTGTGCTGGTGTCTGTCGGCATACTTATCCAGCTTTTTACAGTCCACGTAAAGATAGAGCTTTTCATAGAGGCTCTTGCCATGCTTGGGGTAATGGTGTCCATCGAAAACGAGGACGACCGCATAGACAGCGATACGGGCATATATGACCGCAAAGCTCTTAACAGCGACCTTATGACCTATCTCAAGGGCGGGCGCAGCGTGGACATCATGGCTCTGCGCATTACAAACAGCGAGGAGATCGAGCGCACCTGCAGCACGGAGGATGACCTGCCCATACTGGTCTTTGATTTTCTGAAAACAAAGCTGCCCCGCAGCTACATATACAGCACAGGTCCGTACACCTATGTGATAGCGCTGCCTGACATAGCCGAGACTGATGCCCTCTGGCTCATGGATGAGATCACCGCACGCTTTAAGGAACCCTGGAGCTTAAACGACACACCCCTTATGATAAAGGCGGTCATACTCCACGCCAAGATGCCTGAGAAATTCTCCACCGTGGAGCAGGCATTCATCATGATAGATTCTCCCGTTCCTTCGGGGAACACCAAGACTGTGCTGACAGGCTCCGACCTTGACTACATACTCCGCCGCAAGGAGGTGGAGAAGGCTATAATCAGAGGCCTTGAACAACACACGCTGGAGGTGTTCTACCAGCCCACCTACTCCCTTGAAGGGCTCAGGCTCCACGGGGCGGAGGCGCTCATAAGGCTCCATGATACGGAGATGGGGGAGCTGTACCCCGGCGAATTCATACCCATAGCCGAGCAGTGCGGCCTTATAGACGATGTGGATGACTTTGTGCTCCGTGAGGTATGCGCCTTCATCAAGAGCGGCATTCCCGCACAGCACGGTATCAACTGCATAAATGTGAATCTCTCCGTGGTGCAGTTCATGCAGCCGGGCTTTGTGGCTCACATCAGCGGCATAGTCGAGGAATTCGGCGTGGACAAAAGCTCCATCAACCTTGAGATAACTGAATCCGTGGCGGCTACCGACTATAAGCTCCTGCAGACTACGGTGTGCGAGCTCAGGGAGCAGGGCTTCAGCTTTTCCATGGATGATTTCGGCACAGGATACTCCAATCTTCAGTCCATATTCTCCCTTGACTTTGATGTTATCAAGATAGACAAGAGTATGCTTTGGAGTGCGGACAATGCCGGTTCAGGCCGCATTATCCTTGAAAACAGCGTCAACATGATAAAGCAGATGCGCAGGGAGATACTTGTGGAGGGCGTTGAAACTGCGGAGCAGATAGAGCTGCTGAACACTTTGGACGTGGACTATATGCAGGGCTTCTATTTTTCAAGGCCTGTGCCCAAGGATGCCTTTATACGCATTATCACAGATGAGGACACACCCGGAAAAGGAGAATGAGATGAAAAAGGAAAAGAGTCTGAAAAAAGACAATAAGATCGCTCTGATAGCGGCGTGTGCCGGTATATTCTTCTCTTGTATGCTGCTGTATATCAGCCTGCGGTCATGAGAAGGGGTATACTGGGTGCAGCGGCGGCTGTGCTGTGTGCAGCACTCCTTGCATCCTGCAGCCCCCAAAGTGCTGACAGTCTTATCAAGGGTGCAAGGCGGGAGCACGGTGAATGTACTGTGATCTCAAAGACAGACAGCGAGGAAGGGGCAAGGGTCGTTCTCCACGACACTTTGCAGGACTTTGACTACACCGTTTCAAGCAGAATGTCCGAGCTGAGTGTTGACGGTGCCAGCTTCGGCAGCTTCCCGGACACAAGCGACTCCTTTGAGAAAAGCCTTGGGGAAAAGGTATTCTCCGAGGTGAAGGGCGAGATCGATGATGCCTGTGCCAAGACCGGCTCCCGGTATGAAAAAGTAGATTATCACCGCCTCCCCGTGTTCTATTCCCCAAGTGAAGAGGCTGCAAGGACACTGGGGGACACGGCGGGCAGCCTGTTCCAGTCCCAGAACCTCAAAGGCAGGATGGACGGGTGGATGCTGATTTTCTATATTGAAGACGGCAAAGATCAGAAATACGGGGGCAGTGTCACACTGCCGGACACTGCCTTTAAAAACACGATACAGGAAAAGGTGGACTATTTCACAGACCTTGCTGTAAAGATGGATGAGAATGCACGGTATCTTCGCAAGGAGTCCGTCACTCTGGGAGAACTGGGGTATGAGCCTGATGACGTGGTAAATATCCTGGGCACGGACTATCCCACGGAGCGTTCCTCGGATGTGACCCTCTACTTCTTTGAGGGCTCGGACGGGCAGGAATTCTATATTGCCGATTTCCTTGTGTACGACAAGGATCACCAAATGATAAGACCCACAAGCTTTAAGGGGGACAATACATGAAAAAGACTTTGGCACTGCTCACAGCAGCCGTAATGGCCATTTCACTGGCAGGCTGCGCAGGGAGCGGCAATAAGGGCGGCACGGATACATCACCGCAGCAGACTGAAACAGCCCTGCAATCAGAGGCGAATTCAGACTACACCTTCGGACAGGTGTCCATAGGCGGCGGAGGATTTGTGACAGGTATCATCAGCACCAATGAGCCCGGGCTTTTCTATGCCCGTACCGACGTGGGGGGCGCATACCGCTGGGATAAGGACAGCAAGGCGTGGGTTTCCCTTTCCTACGACATCTCAAAGGATGATGTGGGGCTTCTGGGCATAGACGGCATAGCCGCTGACCCAAACAATGCCGCAAATGTGTATATGTGTGCGGGTACATCCTACTTCTCGGGGGGCAAGACCTGCATGATGGTGTCCCACGACTACGGCAGCACCTTTGAGCAGATCGATGTAACTGATATGATAAGAGTCCACGGCAACGGCATGGGGAGAGGAAACGGCGAGAGGATAGCCGTAGACCCCAACAACTCCGACATCATCATGTGCGGTGGGCGTTCCGGTGGGCTTATCCGCTCCGAGGACGGAGGCAAGACCTGGAACAGCATTGATTTCCCTGTTACATCCACCTCCAACGAGAACGGCATCAATATCCTCCTCTTTGACCCTGCAAAGACAGACGGCTCAAAGACCACTCGCATCTATGCGGGGGTATCAAGGCGTGGAGATGTGAACATCTACATTTCCGAGGATGCAGGTGCTTCATGGCAGCCATATGCTCCTGCCAACGATATGCAGAAGTATATGCCCCAGCGATTTGACCTTGATTCCAAGGGGCGGCTCTATGTGTGCTACGGCAACAACGAAGGCCCCTGGAACAGCATGACAGGCGGTCTGTACCGCTATGACACTGACAGCGGCGAGGCTTATGAAATGCCTGTGGAAAAGGCTACCATAGGTGATATCGTGATAGACCCCTCCAACGATGACAATATCCTCCTTGTTACCAGTGAACGCTGGGAGCAGCAGCCCAACGGCGCCTACGGTGACGTGTTCTTCCGTTCCACAGACGGGGGCGCTACATGGGAGGAGCTTTCCGACAAGTACACCATGTCCACCAATGGTATGGACTGGATAGGAATATATGCCATACACTGGTGCTCCGTCCTTGCAATGGACAGCGCAGACAGCGGTCATGTCATGGTGAACTCAGGCAACGGCATATTCGCCTGTGACAACATATGGGATGAAAAGCCGGAGTTCTACTTCAATGCAAGGGGCATTGAGGAGGTCGTGCCACTGGATATAGTAAGCTACAAGGATTATCCGCTGGTAAGTGCGATAGGGGACTATGACGGCTTTGTACATGAGGATATAACCGTCCCTGCCACCCGCCACAACAAGCAGATAGGCACTACCACAAGCCTTTCCATTGCGGCGCAGAACCACGATATATGGGCAAAGGTCGGGGGCAGCGATTCCGAGATGCTGCTTTGCTACTCCACCGACGGCAATAAGACCTGGAAGTCAATCACAAACTCTCCCGTTGAGGGGAAGACACTCTATCAGGGAAAGCTTGCCCTGAACGCAGACGGCACCTCCCTTATCTGGTCGCCCTCAAACGGTATGCACGTCTACCAGACTGATGACTGGGGGGAGACCTGGAACGAGGTAAGCGGCATTGCAGGCGCATCAGATGTATACCTGATAGGGGACTGCGTGGATGCCGACACCGTATATGCCTGCTCCAAGGGCGTGTTCTTTGTTTCCTCTGACAAGGGGAAGACCTTCAAGCGCAAGTATGACTCCTCCTCCGACTGGAAGCGTCTTGCGGTATCTCCCGATGAGGAGGGCAGAGTGTATATCCCCGCAGGGGGCATGGGGCTCATCACCACCGCAGACAAGGGCGAGAACATGGCGCTCGTCCCCGGGCTCAAATACTGTGAGGCAGTAGGTCTGGGCAAGCCTGCAAAGGAGGGCGACCCCTATGTTATCTATGTATGGGGCACTCCCAAGGAGGAGGGCTCCCCGGAGGGCATATGGGCAACAGAGGACAACGGCGAAAACTGGTACCGTGTCAATGATGATGCCCACGAATTCGGCGGAACAGGCAACGGTGCATTCGTTGTGGGTGACATGAATGAATACGGCACTGTGTATATGTCAACAGTAGGTCTTGGCATCGTGTATGCCAGAAAGAACGGATAGGCGGCATCGTCGGTAACATAACTTTGAAACGGGGTCATTAAAATGAGAAGAGGAAACAGTCTGGTAATAAGGCTTGCTGCTGTGGCAGCGGCACTTATCATAGCAGGTGTGGCGATCCTTGTATCAGCACTTCAGGACAGGGCTGCCATTGACAAGGGCGTGCTGGATGTGAACAGCATGACAGCAGAGTCCTTTGAAAAGGGGCGGTATGTGGAGAGCGACATATATCTGCTCCTTGATGAATTTGCCTATGAACAGGAAACGAGCAGCACCTTCGGCATCAAGACAAGCGAGCGCACCTCCTCCCATTTCTATGTGCTGCCGCTTTTAGCCACAGGTGATGAGGAGACCGTAGCAAGCAAGTATGTGGCACTCAAGCTCTCCAATGCCCAGTCAGAGATAGCCGATGATATCGTTGAGGCCTTCTGGGCGGAGGAGCTGCCGGAAAACTATGTGTGGTCTCAGCTGCACGTTGTGGGCAAGATAACTGAAATGGACAAGGAGACAAAGTCCCTTTTCCTGGAGTACATGACCTATGTTTACGGTGATGCAGCCAGTGCTGACAGCGCTATCGTCCCCTATGTCATTGAATACAGGTCAAGCCTTGATCAGCAGGGGAGCCTTACACTGCCTCTTATACTTCTGGGTGTGGGCATAGTTATAGCGGTGATGCTGATAATAGTGTTTGTAAAGACAAAAAAAGAGACCGCCTCTGTCCCGCAGGACAGTACAGCGGCAGTGGACGGGGTATCAGCAGGGGAGAGCGTTCCCGATGAACCTGTGCTCCATGAGATAACACCGGATGATATAATAGGCGGGAAGCAGGATCAGTGATCTGCCTTTGTGATGTGTTTTTATTGCGTTTTCGGTTTTCTTTCATTTGTCTATCACAAAGAAGTGTTATCATCATACATGAAAAGAGACGACAAGGTAAGATAGATCCCCCTCAATTCATTTTCTCCTCTTCGGACATCCGGAGCATGATGCTTTGGGTGTCCGAACCCTTTTATTTTATACCAAAAAACCTGACGGTGTTTTCAAGGAAGGTCTGTGTAAGGGTATCTATGTCCTTTTCCCTTGCGAGATACGGGCGCAGTATGATGTGCCGGTGAGGGTCAGCCCGGATCCATGCGGCAGAGGGTGCGCTGCAGCTGTCTCGAGCATCAGCTTTTAGGCAGGAATGACTCTGATGGCTTCAGACAGATCACTGTTGTGCTACCTGATACCAAAAAACCTGACGGTGTTTTCAAGGAAGGTCTGTGTAAGGGTATCTATGTCCTTTTCCCTTGCGATACGGGCGCAGTATGATGTGCCGGTGAGGGTCAGCCCGGATCCATGCGGCAGAGGGTGCGCTGCAGCTGTCTCGAGCATCAGCTTTTAGGCAGGAATGACTCTGATGGCTTCAGACAGATCACAGTTGTGCTACCTGATACCAAAAAACCTGACGGTGTTTTCAAGGAAGGTCTGTGTAAGGGTATCTATGTCCTTTTCCCTTGCGATACGGGCGCAGTATGATGTGCCGGTGAGGGTCAGCCCGGATCCATGCGGCAGAGGGTGCGCTGCAGCTGTCTCAATCATCAGCTTTTAGGCAGGAATGATTCTGATGGCTTCAGGCAGATCACAGTTGTGCTACATGATACCAAAAAACCTGACGGTGTTTTCAAGGAAGGTCTGTGTAAGGGTATCTATGTCCTTTTCCCTTGCGATACGGGCGCAGTATGATGTGCCGGTGAGGGTCAGCCCGGATCCATGCGGCAGAGGGTGCGCTGCAGCTGTCTCGATCATCAGCCTTTGGGCAGGGATGACCCTGATGGCTTCAGGCAGATCACTGTTGTTCTATCTGATACCAAAAAACCTGACGGTGTTTTCAAGGAAGGTCTGTGCAAGGGTATCTATGTCCTTTTCCCTTGCGATACGGGCGCAGTATGATGTGCCGGTGAGGGTCAGCCCGGATCCATGCGACAGAGGGTACGCTGCAGCTGTCTCGATCATCAGCCTTTCGGCGGGGATGACCCTGATGGCATCAAGCAGCTCCCTGTTGCGCCTGTCATCGCATATCCAACCCGTTATGCCTATCATGCAGCCCAGATCAAGGTAGCGAAGCGCCGTATCTCTGTCCCCGGTGAAGCAGTATACAACAGCCCTCTGTGTTTTCTCCGAATGCCCTTTTCTATACGTTTTTGATGCCAAAGAACCTGATGGTATTTTCAAGGAAGGTCTGTGCAAGGATATCCTCATCCATGTCCTTTTCCTTTGCGATGCGGGCGGCGGTATATGTTATATATTGAGGGAGATTGGGGCTTTTCAGCCCAAACCCACGGGGCAGAAGGTACGGGGCATCTGTCTCGATCATCAGCCTTTCGGCAGGAATGACTCTGATGGCATCAAGCAGCTCCCTGTTGCGCCTGTCATCACATATCCAGCCCGTTATGCCTATCATGCACCCAAGATCAAGGTAGCGCAGCGCCGTTTCCCTGTCCCCGGTGAAGCAGTGGACAACAGCTCTCTGTGCTTTCTCCGGATGACGTGCAAGGATAGCCACAAAATCATCCGCAGCGTTCCTTTCATGGAGGAACAGCGGCATATCAAGCTCCTCTGCCAGCTCTACCTGTGCCTCGAACCACTTCCTCTGCACATCGGCAGGGGAGTACATCCTGTCGTAGTCAAGGCCGCATTCTCCCACAGCCACTATGCTCTTGTTGGTGCGTGCAAGGTCACGGAAAACGTCCAGTGTCTTATCCGAACAGTTTCTTGCGTCATGAGGGTGAACCCCCACGGTGGAATAAAAGCCCTCATGGCTCCCTGCAAAGGCTGCGGCAGCTGCGGAGCTTCTTTCGGAGGAGCCGGTTATTATTGCCCCTACACCGTTTGCCAGGGCATCTGCTGCAATCTGCTCCTCCTTTCCCGCAAACTGGTCGCAGAACAGGTTAAGTCCTATGTCTATGTATTTTATCATGCTATCTCCCTGATTTATAGTGAACAACATTGATCGGCTCACTGCAGTGATGAAGTGGCTCTCACACCGCCGTGCAAAAGCCTGCGAGTTGGAATTGAAAAAAGCAAACGCCAAAGGTTTTTGCCGTTTGCTGTAGACACCTTATTCAACAATGATAGCATACAGAGCCGCTCATGCACAGATGTAAATGATTAATAAATTGTAAAATTTGCTGTATCTCTTGCAATCTGAATAGAAATATGGTACAATAATAAGGTGATTTGCAGATATAGTACAATGGTTAGTATATCAGCTTCCCAAGCTGAGGATGCGGGTTCGATTCCCGTTATCTGCTCCATTT
>DGXE01000014.1 GCA_002395525.1 Ruminococcus sp. UBA4240 | reverse complement strand
GGCATCAGTGGGCAGTATAGTACAGAACAAAATGTATAACTGAGATACCACAAAGCAAATCACATAAACAAATGTGTTTAGCGTTGGGTAAAATCTGGGGAATGGGAATAATGCAGAATGTACAGTGCACAGCTGTTGACGGGACGTTGACGGCTTGATCTCCTCTTTTCCCGCTGCGCCGGCATAGCTAATAGATAATAGCGAATAGTGAATAGCTATTGGTGACTTGACTTTCTCTTTCCCTGCTGTGCTTGCGTTGCTTTGTGATGATAGTGTGCACTTGGACGGGCTATGAGTAGCTTTGCGTTTATTGATCCCCTCAATTTCTGCGAAAGTTTCGATTTTGCAGAAATTGAGGGGATCAGCTTTGGACTCTGCGTTACTGCCCGACCCTGGCTCTCAGTAAATATGAACATAATAATTACATTAGAAAAAAATCGACGGTCAAATTGTGCAAAGTGTAAAAAGTTTGCGTAATCGCCCAAAGTAATATTGCATTATTTCCACATACATGATATAATTTACTTAGCTGTTTATGTGGGTATGGGGTAACCCCGCCCCGGATAGCGTTCAAGAAGGGACGGTAATTATGGGCAAGAATATCATACTTTACGGGCCTCCCGGTACCGGTAAAACTTACAATACAGTAAACTATGCATTGTCGATCATCTACGGCGTGCCTGTGGAACAGGTCATGACCAAGGATTACGATGCCATGTTCGACAGATACAACGAGCTGAAGAATTCCTTCGGTCAGATCGAGTTCACCACCTTCCACCAGTCCATGGGATATGAGGAATTCATCGAGGGCATCAAGCCCGTGTTCCTTGAGACCATGAACGAGCGCGGCGAGCGTACCCGCAAGAAGGAAATGGTGTACGTTGTTGACAAGGGCATATTCAGGGAATTCTGCACGAAGGCCACTGAGCACCCGGATGAGCCCTATGTGTTCATCATCGACGAAATAAACCGCGGCAACATCTCCAAGATCTTCGGTGAGCTCATTACCGTTATCGAGCCCACAAAGCGCCTGGGAGAGCGTGAGGAGGTAAAGGTGCGCCTTGCCTATTCGCAGGAGCCCTTCGGCGTACCCTCAAATGTGTACATCGTGGGCACCATGAACACTGCCGACCGTTCCATAGCCCTGCTTGACACGGCTATACGCAGACGTTTCGAGTTTATCGAGATGCTGCCCCGCCCCGAGCTCTTCGGTGACACCACCGTTGAGGGCGTGAGCATCGAGAAGCTCCTTTCCACCATCAACAAGCGCATTGAGATACTCCTTGACCGTGAGCATACCATAGGCCACGCCTACTTTATGCCCTTAAAGCAGGATCCTTCCATCGTAAGGCTGGGCTCCATATTCAAGAACAACATCGTGCCCCTGCTGCAGGAGTATTTCTACGGCGACTATCAGAAGATGCGCTGGGTGCTGGGGGACTACAACAAGGAGCCTGAGGAGCAGTTTGTAAAAGCCACTGCCATCGACTACAAGAAGACCTTCGGCGAGAATGTGGAGCTGTTCCTTGATATTGACGACACATTCGAGATAAACGACGACGCATTCTGGAATCCCGAGTCATACAGGAAGCTGCTGTGATCCCGGGCTTTGCAGGGGAACGTTAAGAGTAAAGGAATCCTACGATGGCAAAACGTGACCGATACAGGATATATGAGACGCAGTATTTCTATATCAAGGGAAGCCGTGCCGAGTCCGAGGAGGATGCTAACGGCATAGCCCTGCCCCGTGACACTTTCGAGATGCTGGAGGACTTTTCCTACGAGAAGAAAATGCCCGACCCCAGAGGTATGAACAGCTTCATACTTGAAAGCGAGGGGGAGGGGGACACCCGTGTGCTGCGTGCTGGGGGATATGTAGGTGCCATCGTATTCAAGGACGGCACACAGATAGAGCTGCTGCCCATGCTGCGTGCAAGGGACAAGGAGGGGAAGGAACTTTCCAACAAGAGGGTGTTCCTTACCATGCTTGGCTCCATCAAGGAGGTGCCTCTTACCGAGAAATCCCTCAACACAAGGGCGGCGGAGAACCTGAACATATTCGAGACCTTCATCCTTGCCTTTGTAAACGAGGTGCACGGCATTATCCTCAACGGCATAAAGCAGGCATACAGGCCCTATGAGAACAACGAGAACTTCCTCAAGGGGAAGGTAATATATGCCAAGCACGCCACAAAGAACTTTGCCCACAAGGACAAATTCTACGTTGAATACGACGTGTTCACCATCAACCGCCCGGAAAACAGGCTGATAAAATCCACCCTGAAATTTCTGAGGAACATCACCTCCTCAGCCCGTACAAAGAACAGGATAGACTCCCTTATTGCAAACTTCGACGATGTGGACTATTCCACCAACTATATGCAGGACTTTGCTGCCTCCGTGACGGACAGAAGCATGGCAGGCTACGGGAACGCCCTGCGCTGGGTGGAGATATTCCTCCTCAACCGCTACGTGAACCTTACCCGCGGGCGCAACGTGTCCTATGCGGTGATCTTTGCCACAAGAAGGCTCTTTGACAGCTACATGGTATACAGCCTGGGGCGTATGCTTGACAACCAGCGTTTCAGGGCGGAGATACAGCACAAGCAGTATCCCATGCTCAACCACACTATGCCCCGGGACACGGTAACAGCCGATGTCATCATCACACTGCGTGAAACGGGAATGAGAGTCGCCTTCGATGCCAAGTGGCAGGGCCTTACGGGCAACGAGGAGAACTACGGCATAAAGGAACAGGACATATACGACCTGTACACTCTGCTGGAAAAGTACAAGGCAGACAGTGTATGCTACATCTACCCCCTGACCCGTGAGATGCGTGAGGATTCCCGTGAGATAGCCTTCCGCAACGAGGACGGCATACTGGGGCGTGTATGCTTTGTGGACATAGGGGACATGGAGGGCAGCCTTCACGGTGTGCTGGAGCGAATCTTCGGCCAGAAGATACGTCTTGCGGAGCAGTCCATAAAGTGAAAAGCAGGGACCTGGACGGACAATGTGGCTATACTTGCCTCTGTTCTATCGTTTACAGAGCGGGAAAACAAGCCATTCTCTGTTCACAGCCTCCCTCCCTGAGGGAGGTGCCACGCAGTGGCGGAGGGAGAACACCGTCACCAAATAAAGAGGAATCATTACAAGAAGGAGAGAAGAGTGAGGGATACTCACTCTTCGTTTTTTGCTATGATAAACATTATCGCCGTAGGGAACCTCAAGGACAAATGGATAAAGGAGGGCTGCGCCGAGTATGCAAAGCGCCTGGGCTCATGGGGAGGGCTGACCGTGACGGAGTGCGTCGAGCAGCGCCTGCCCGATGACCCCTCACAGGCACAGATAGATGCAGCCCTTGAAAAGGAGGGGCGGGATATCCTCTCCCGCATAAAGGGGGACAGTGCGGTCATTGCCCTTTGCATCGAGGGGGATATGCTCTCCTCGGAGGAACTTTCGGGAAAGCTTGACAGCTTCATGCAGCACGGAAAGAGCACCATATATGTTATCATCGGCTCCTCCTACGGCCTTTCGGACACGGTGAAAAAGCGTGCGGATCTCAGGCTCTCCATGTCCCGCATGACCTTCCCCCACCGCCTTGCCAGGGTCATGATATGCGAACAGCTATACCGTGCCATGAGCATATCCCACGGAACAAAATACCATAAATAGAAGTTAGAGGTTAGAGGCTAGAAGTTAGACAAGCTGACGGGGAATCGGCAGCTTGCCTTCCGCTAAAATAGGTAATAGGTAATAAGTAATAAGTTGGTGACGGAGGAATGAAGGCTGCATATCATTATCTATGCAAAAGCATAGCTTTTGTATGAGGGGAAGCGGAGAAAGAGAAGGACAGCACGAAATTCTCCGTCACTAACAGCTATTCACTATAAGCTATTAGCTGTTCAAGCCGCCCAATCTCCGTCTAACTGTACACTGTACATCGTACACTGTGCACTCGGACTATGGCTGTCAAAGAGGAAAACACACAATCGGCTTTTCTAGCTCCTAGCCCCCTGACCCCTAGCCCCTAGTAGCACTATGCCTAAAAAATCAGCGGCGACAGGGGGAAAAATCGTCGTGATGAGGGGGCGGGGGCAGCGATGAACGCTTGAAAAACGGGAGAGAATGTGCTATAATAACTTTGTATGCTCATCAATTGATGATCGTGGAAAGAAGGATATTATGGCTAAGAAAAGCGTTAAGATAGCCGCTACCTATTTTATCACCATAATCGTGGCACTGGTGCTCATAGGGGGCGTGGGGTTCTACTTCCTCAATTCCTACCTGAATGCGGACAATTCAAAGACCATGAAGGTAAACGGCACCACGGCGGCGCAGACCGACAGCGAGGAGTTTGTCCCCACGGACATTGATGCCCGCACGGTGCTTGCCATCTATGACGGCAGCACCCCCGGACACACGGACTCAGCAAGCCGCATATGCTTTGTGCTGTTCCGGCTGGCACCTGCCCAGAACAAGCTGGTAATAGTCCCCTTGCAGACGGATATACAGGCAGTGGTCAACGGTCAGGCGGACACACTGTACAACTTCTACCGCACCGGGGGCACAGCCTCTGCGGTGAGGGCGGTGGAAAGCGCCACTCTCATGCCTGTGGAAAAGTACATCAAGGTAAACGATGACAGCCTGAAAGCCTTTTCCGATATGTGCGGCAATGTTTCCTTCGAGATACCCTACAACCTTATCAACGAAAGCGATGATCCGGAGGAAAACGTGGTGCTGCGCAAGGGCAATCAGATACTGGAGTTTGCCACTATGAAGAAGATACTCACCTTCCCTGTATACAACGGGGGAGAGGAATACCGTGCCAAGGTGGTGGGGGAGATAACCCAGAAGATGCTGGACAACGGCTGCGCAGGGGCGTTCCGCTCGGATCTTTCCTCGGTGTACAACACCCTTGTGAACAGCGGCACGGACACCAATGTGTCCGCCTACGACTTCAACGACGACAAGCCCTCCATTGAATACATACTGGCAAACACCACATCCCCCACACAGCTTGTCATCCCCTCCGGGGTGTATGAGGGGGAGAGATACGTACTGGATCAGTCCTTTATAGATGCTCTGCCCAGGTGGTTCTTTATGGAATAGCCCGTGGCGGGATACGGAAAGATACAGAAGATGAGGAATGGATATGAACGCAAAGGAATTTTTTGACAGCCTTAAAGGTAAAAGGATCGCCCTCATAGGCGTGGGGGTGAGCCACACAGACCTGATAAAGCTTTTGTGCGCAAAGGGGCTCAATGTCACCGTATGCGACAAAAAGACCGCCGACAAAATGGCTGAGTATGGGGAGCTTTCCGCAGCGGGAGCCAAGTTTGAACTGGGGGAAGGCTACCTTGACACCATAGCTGCCGGAGGCTATGACGTGGTATTCCGCACACCGGGGATGTACTACTACTCCGATGCCCTTGACAAGGCACGGGCAAAGGGGACTGCGGTAACATCGGAGATGGAGGTGTTCTTCGACCTGTGTCCCTGCCCCATATATGCCATAACCGGCTCCGACGGCAAGACCACCACCACCACCATAATTGCGGAGCTGCTATCCGCCCAGGGCATAACCGTACACAAGGGGGGCAATATCGGCAGGGCGCTTCTGCCGATAATAGAGGATGTAAAGCCCTGTGATGCGGCTGTTGTGGAGCTTTCCAGCTTCCAGCTCATATCAATGCGGTCATCACCCGACTATGCAGCCATCACTAACATCACCCCCAATCACCTGAACGTCCACAAGGATATGCAGGAATACATCGACGCAAAGGCGAATATCCTCCTGCATCAGAATGCCTTTTCAAAGGCGGTGCTGAGCTTCGACAACGACACCGCAAGGCAGCTTTCCCCCCTTGTAAGGGGAAAACTTGCCTACTTCTCCCGCCGTGAGAGAGTGGAAAACGGCGCATTCCTGGATGAGGACGGATACCTGTGCTACAACGACTACGGCACTGTCCACAGGGTGCTTGATATGCGTGATATACGCATACCCGGAATGCACAACGTGGAGAATTACCTTACAGCCATAGCCCTTACATGGGGTCATGTGAGCATAGAGAACATTCAGAAAGTAGCACGGGAATTTGCGGGTGTGGAGCACCGCATAGAGCTTGTAAGGGAGCTTGACGGGGTAAGATACTACAACAACTCCATCGCATCAAGCCCCACAAGGGTCATCGCCTGCCTCAACACCTTCCCCGAAAAGCAGATAATGATCATGGGCGGTTCGGACAAGGGCATCTCCTTTGACCCAATGGCGGAGCTTGTCTGCGAGAAGGTAAAGATACTCATCCTCATGGGGCAGACCCGTGAGAAGATACGGGATGCGGTCATGAGAGCATCAAACTACCGTGAGGGCGCCCCTGAGATATACATAGTGGACGGCATGGAGGAGGCGGTACACACCGCACATGACAAGGCAAAAAGCGGCGATATAGTATCCCTTTCCCCTGCCTGCGCCTCCTTTGATATGTACCGTATGTTCGAGGACAGAGGGCGGCATTTCAAGGAGATAGTGAACTCGCTGCAATGATAAGGCTGTGTGACAGTGTTGACATAGCCCCCGCAGACCCCCTGTCCGCAAGGATAGTCACCTGTTACAGGGGCTACGGCACAGGCTACGGCTTCTGCCGCTTCTACCGCACGGACAGCGGGCTGTTCATGCACTTCAACTCCTCCGTTACGGTGTTGGGGGCTGTTGACGAGGAGCTTTGTGGCTTTATCCGTATGCTGCGGCCTGCCACCATTGAAACACATGAGCCTGTGCCCTTTGAGGGCTACAGGCAGAGGGAAATGTCTGTGCTTTCGGGATGCATCACAAATGCCCCAATGTGCATACCCGCAAATGAGAACGTGTATCGGGCGGCGGAGATAACCGCACAGGTCTTCGGGGAGGATTTTTCCGCTGTGTACACGGATCTTTCCCACAGGGTGCGGCACTGGGTGACGGATGTGTACACCGACGGCCGTGGTGCCCTTGCGGCAGACAGGCTGACAGACACGTCTGTGTACGTGTCCGCAGTTGCCACTTTGCCCGAATACCGCAGGCAGGGTGTGGCATCAGGACTTATGTCCGCCCTTGGCGGCAGGCAGGTCATGCTGTGCTGCGAAAGGGAGCTTATCCCCTTCTATGAGCCCATGGGACTCAGGGTGACAGGGAGGATGTGGGTATATGATGACCTTGCAGACACTCTTTCACAACAGGAAAAACATTTAGGAGAATGACAATGGCTGAAATATTTGATCCGAAGCCCCCTGTGAAGAAGGGCTTTGTAATAGAGGAACGCATACTGAAGGCGGCTGCCCGTGCCGATGAGGACTGTGAGGCTGCCTTCAAGGAGATAGACAGGATAGCCCGCAGGAACGGGGAAAAGGTGCTCTATGCCTTTGTGAACAACCACGTTTCCGCCGCCTGTATGAACGGCAGCAGCGGCTACGGCTATGACGACGTGGGACGTGACACCCTTGACAAGGTATTTGCCGCGGCGGTTGGGGCAGAGGATGCACTGGTAAGGCACAGCATAGCCTCCGGCACGGCGGCGCTGACCACGGCGCTCTTCGGCATACTGCGCCCCGGAGACAAGATGGTATCCCTTACGGGCCGCCCCTATGACACCTTAGAGGAGGTCATAGGCCTGCGGCGCACCACAGGGGGCTCCCTTGCGGATTTCGGCATAGAGTACGATCAGGTGGAGCTTTCCCCGGAGGGCAAGCCCGACGTGGCGGAGGTGTTCCGCAAGGTCAAGGGGGCAAAACTCGCCTACATACAGCGCTCCAAGGGCTATTCCCTGCGCCCCTCCCTGACAGTGGCGGACATTGCGGAGATAATAAAGGCAGCTAAGAACGCATCCCCGGATATCATCGTCATGGTGGACAACTGCTACGGCGAATTTGTGGAGACCAGCGAACCTACCGAGGCGGGGGCTGACCTTATCGTGGGCAGCCTTATCAAGAACCCGGGTGGCGGCATTGCACGCACAGGGGGATATATCGCCGGGAAGAAGGCGCTGGTGGAGCTGTGCTCCTACCGCCTTACCTGCCCGGGAGTAGGCCGTGAGGCGGGTGCCTCCCTTGATGAGAACCGCAGTATGTATCAGGGGCTGTTTATGGCTCCCGAGGTGGTGGCAAACGCACTGAAGACAGCGGAGTTCACCTCTGCCGTAATGTCACGCCTGGGCTTTGAGTGTTTCCCTGCTGCCGGCACAAGGCGGGGGGACATCATCACTGCCGTCCTCCTTAAAAACCCGGAGAATCTCATCGCATTCTGCCGTGGCATACAGGCAGGCTCGCCTGTTGACAGCTTTGTGACCCCGGAGCCCTGGGATATGCCCGGCTATGACGACCAGGTCATCATGGCGGCAGGCACCTTCAACAACGGTGCTTCTATCGAGCTTTCAGCGGACGGACCTATCCGTGAACCCTATGCCGCCTACGTGCAGGGCGGGCTCACCTACGCCACAGGGCGCATGGGTGTGCTGTGCGGTCTGCAGGAAATGTTTGAAAAGGGCTGCCTGAAACTGTTCTGATGCCATAAGAAAGTCCCCCATGCCGCTAAGCATGGGGGATGATTTATGGGTTTTATCTGACAAGGGCTGTTACATATGCGCTGTTGCGGCATTTAGCCATAACGCCGCCCTTTTCATAGCGCACTATGATGTCGTAGGTGCCCTTCTTGAGCTGTGACAGGTCAAAGCTCTTCTCTGTGGCGGTGCCTATCTTCTTGTAGGTCTTTTCCTTGTAGCCCCTGGCGAAGATCACAAAGCTGTCAGCGCCCTCGGCTGCTTCCCAGGTAAGGGTGTTGTCCTCTGCCTTTGCGCCCCAGGTGTATGCCTTTTCCTCGCCCTTTATGCTTGCGGTGAGGGCGGGGGCTGCGCCGGAGGGCTGCTTTACAGCGGAGACTGCGGGGGCGAAGGCCTCTTCGGGAACATCGGGCTCAGCGGGTTCCTCTTCTTCGTAGTAAAGGTTAAAGAGCAGGGGATCCTCCTCAGTGCCTGTGCCGCCTACAAATATGATACCTGCGGGTACTTCGGGAGATTCCTCATCGCTGTCATAGGGACGGAAGTAGATAAAGTCGTCTTCATCGCCGCCTACATATATGCACCATGCCCTCTGATACTCCCATTCGACCCCGTTTATCCACATCGCCGTACCAGCCGTCAATGCCGGCAGGATCATATACTCCGGAGATGGAGTCAAAACCCACTGTGCCTGACTCGTCCACACGATAGAGTTCATCTTCTAAGAACTCCCCCTTGCCGTCGATAAACAGATCATAGACGTAAAGATCCTCAATGTTAATAGAATCGCCAATGTAGAAGATCTGTCCTATCTCGGGAACCTTGCCCTCTATATCTTCGTCGTCATCATCGTCATCATCATCATCACCGTTGCTGACTGCAGCGACCAAAACATTTGAAATGGTGCATCCGCTGTAGCCTTCCACCTTGCCGTAGGTCACTGCTGCGGGATCAGTTACACCGCAGATCTCAAGGATATCTGCAAGGGAAAAGGAACGATCCACATTTGTGCCAGCCATATTGGTAAAAGTGAGATGAGGTGTGGGTCATCCCCGGTTCAGGGATACGGGACTGATAACGGGCACAAACGAACGGCTGTGACCGTATGCCTGTTCATGTCATTGATCTGTTTTATAGGAAGTGGAGAAAGTGAAAAAAGAACTGGATTTTTCCAGGGACAGTATATGGGGGATGATATTGAAGCTGGCACCCCCGGTCATGGCGGCACAGCTGATACAGGCCCTGTACAACATCGTGGACAGCTTTTTCATCGGCAGATGCTCCGAGGAAGGGCTTACAGCATTATCCATAGTATATCCGCTGCAGCTCCTGATGATAGCCCTTGCAGTCGGGACGGGGGTCGGGATAAATACAGCCATGTCATTCCATTTCGGCATGAAAAAGGAAAAACACGCTCATGAAGCTGCGGGAGTCGGCACTCCGCTTGCATTTGTGATGTGGCTGATATTTGCTTTGACGTGCTATCTGATAATGCCTGCCTATGCAAATATATCCACTGATTCACCGGCAGTGCAGCATCATGTGGTGACCTACGGCAGGATCGTCTGTGTTTTCAGCTTCGGGCTTTTCTTTGAGAGCATATGGACTAAGGTGATCCAGTCCGAAGGTAATATGAGGCTCCCCATGGCAGCCCAGATCGTCGGCGCTGCAGTAAATATCATACTTGACCCTGTCCTTATCTTCGGCTGTTTCGGTCTGCCTGCTCTCGGAGTTGCAGGTGCGGCTGTTTCCACCGTTACAGGTCAGATAGCCGCAGCGCTCATAGTTTTCAGAAAAGGGTATTACAGATCGCCGCAGCCTAAAAAGTATCCTGCATATCTGAAAAACATCTTCTTCCTGGGTACACCCAATATACTGATGCAGTCTGCATATACATTCTACATATTCGGACTGAATCTTATCCTGTCGACCTTTTCCGACCAAGCAGTCACAGTGCTGGGTCTGTACTATAAATGGCAGACATTTTTCTTTATCCCACTGGGGGCGCTGCAGACCTGTATCGTCCCCATGATAAGCTATAACTATGCACAGCAGGAAACTAAGCGCTGCCGCACCATAATGCTGGATTCCTTCATAGCAGGTGCGGTGCTTATGGGGATGGGGACACTGTGCTTTTTGCTGATACCGTCACAGATGATACGGTTCTTCTCGTCGGACAGTGAAGTCATGGGTATAGGAGTCCACGCCTTTCATATAATAGGCTTAAGCTTTATCCCCATGGTCAGCTCCCTGCTGTTCCCCGTATTCTTTCAGGCAGTGGGGCAGCCCTTCAAAAGCTCAGCACTTACCCTGATACGGACAGTTTTCTTGTTTGTCCCTCTCGGATGGCTGTTTTCAAGGTTCGGACTGTATTATTTCTGGCTCACATATCCCATAACCGAGCTCCTCACATCCGCTGTGGGCTTTGCGATGTTCGGCAGATTCGGGAAGAACAGGCACAAGCACAGTTTGACAGCAGACACATAATGAAAAAAGCAATGGTCACACCTGACAGGCTGTGACCATTGCTTTTGCGCCCTAAAGCGCAGTGAACACCGGGCTATCCGTTCATCAGTTCCCTTGCCCTTATCAGACTGCGGTTCATTTTATCTGTATCTATGATGCCGTCGGTCTTCCCGAAGGATGTGGACTCAACGGTGATATCACCCTTGTATCCTGTTCCCCTTACGAACTCAAAGAACCTTTCAAAGTCTATCTGTCCCTCGCCCAGATGCAGTGTTTTGAGCCTTGACCAGTCCATAACACCGCCTTTGTAGTCGTTGACGTGGAGATGAACGACTTTCTCCCAGAGGCTGCGGTTCTCATCAAGTGCGATATCCATCAGCTGTCCGTGGAATTCAGCCATTTTTGTATCGTATGTGAACACAGCATCGGGATATGCTTTCAGTACCATGTGCATATCGCTGATAGGGTCATTCCGGTTGCACACCACGTTCTCGACTGTAAGCACAATATCATATTTTCGGGCAATATCCCTGCATCGTGAGTACATTTCGATACAATGAGGCATATCCTTGTCGGAATCAGGACCGCTCCAGAGGTGCAGGACCAGCTTCTCAGAACCTATCGTCCGGGCAAGCTTGCAGTTTTGCTCAAAAAGTATGAGAGCCCTTTCCGAGTCGCCGTCAGCATTTCTGCTGATCAGGTCGCCGACGCCTTTTTCAACATGAAAGGTCACGAACGGCTTCTCCAGCCCTGTCAGAAAGGACGCTGCAGCATCAGCCTTTTCATACCAGTCATCGTACATCATCAGTTCAAATCCGTCACATTTGAGCCTTTTCTCAAGATCGGCAAGCAAAGTGAAGTCACGTCCGTTGGCTCTGCCTAAGAGAGCACCTGTTGAGCAAAGTATCCTGTTCATAGCAGCCTTCTTTCGTCACATAAAGTGATGATCCTGCGAAAAGATGTATACGCTATCGCACCTGATGGTATGTCAACTGTGTGTATTCCGGGGGTACTGTGCAAGGGAACTAGCGGATTCGCCTCTGGAATTCCGTGAGCTCCTCTGTCAGCAGCTTTGCGGTACGCCGTTCCAGCAGCCATTCTATAACATGGACGGCGGCGAATACAACAACTATGCTTACCGATACACCCACGGCTGCGGTGACTGTCTCCCTGTTCACTTCATTTCCTGCAAATATCACCGCTGTCACTATGACTATATCCAGCAGAAGCTGTATGGCTTTGCGGAAGATAAGCTGCCGGACGGTCAGCTCTTTGCTTGAGTACATTATCAGAGTAGGGATAACAGTGAGCAAGCCGAATATGAGGGGCGACAGAAACGCATCATAGCCGAATGTCTGTTCAGGCCGGAATATGAGCCCTGTCACGCATATGGCAATATTTATGAGAGTAACGGATATAAAGTAGCTGCCTGCAATTTCCCTGATACGTTCTTTCATTATCTCACCCCTTCAGCCTTTCCTTGATCTCAGGTACATATTTGCGGGAAATGATGACCTCCTCACCGTTTGTCAGCTTGCAGAGGAACCGCCCGTTAAGCGCGGGGGCAATGGAAACTATCTTCATCAGATTTATGATGACTGCCTTGGATATCCTGGCAAAACTGCGTGATGCAAGTACCTGTTCAAACTCATATAGCTTTTTCCGTGATTCGTAGCAGTCCTTCTCCAGATAGATGAACGTCCTGTCGTCCACCGATTCGATGTAGAAGATATCCACCACAGGGAGCTGATACTGCCTGTCATCCTTTGTTCCTTCCACTGCACCCTGACGGGATTTTATGAAGGATACGATCTCACTGATGTTCTCATCTGTCCTGCGGCAGCCGATCTCAATGTATTCCTGCTGTTCCTCTCCAATCCTGACGATCCTGATATCCATAGTTTCCTCAATAGTGTTCCTGCACGCTGAACACACCTTGTCCTTTCAGATAGCAGTTGTAGAAATCAAGTATCAGCTTGTTCAGTGTATCCGTGCATTGTTCGGGGTCGATCTCTCCTGTGCCCAGCTTTTTTGCAAGGAAAGGCGAGAGCAGGGGAAGATCTGTGAAATTCATGTGCCCTGCTCCGGCAAAATAGGTCTGATATGAATTCTCCGCATTTTTCTGCACCACATTGTTGGCGTAGATATATCCGGCTTTTTCAGCCTCGATGGCATCGAAATGGCTTTTCTCGTTTTCAATCTCAAGCAGGGGGGTGGTATATGGCTCTTCGTTGATGATATATCTGCCGTCTGCAAATCCTGTCTGCTCACCCAGCATCGTGCCGTCAATGTCTATGACTGCGGATATATCATCACGCCTGCCCGCTGTCACCGCAGTTGCCCCTCCGAGGGAATGTCCCATCAGACCTATCTTATCCGTATCGATAAGCCGTACTGCTGTTTCAAACTGTTTCCTGTCGCCTTCGGTGAATGTCCAGTCTGAAAGATCATTTGTCAATACCGCCGATTTAAGTGTATCTATGGCGAAATCCATGTCGGCAATGCGAAGCTCTATCCATTCACATTCCGTCTTGAATACCTCTTCACGTTCAGTTTCTTCCACATCACTGCTGCCGAGAGTCAGAGCATTCTGCATAAACTGACCGTCAACCATGATCAGTTTGCCGGACGTATCATGTGTAAACAGGGAATGATAGGGGTGCTCGATGCTTGCCACCACATAGCCGTTGCTTGCAAGCTCCAGATATGCGGACATATTGCTCTGGTACCAGCCGAATGCGCCGTGGCTGAATATGACAAGGGGAAGAGAATTATCCGGGATATTATCGGCTTCGGCTGGGTAGAAAAGATGCACGGGTATCTCACGGGAGGAACCGTCCTGCTCGAACTGCTCTGTGCGTGAAGCATCTGTCAGTATCGCTGCACAGGATGCGGGGGTGTACTGTCCTGTCAGCGGTCTGCCCTTGTAGTCCCTGAAAAGGAAGGCAGGTGCCAGCGCAGACACGAACATGAGGGCGCTGAGGAGCAGGCTTGTTATTTTGCCGGCTTTCGTCTTCTGCTTTGTGTTTTTTCTGCCAAGGAGATACCTTATCCCTGCAAAGCCGAGCCTTACCAGAAGAATGAGCAGTAGTCCCGTGAATCTGAAGGACAGGTCGATACCGGGGAGCAGCAGCATCACACCAAAAGCTGCAGCCTCGGCCAGATCCGCAAGCAGACGGCCTTTGTTCCATTCTCTTTTTTCCGACTGTTTTGAGATCTCTGCGGTGAGAAATGCGATCTCCGTAATGATAAGCACCGCAAGAAGAAGTATTGTCATATCAGCACGACCTTTCATGTGTTTTACTGATATCATCATACTTCAAATAAAGGTGCTTTTCAAGCAATATCCGGCAAGATGCAGAAATCGGGGGCAAGATGCAGTATCAGGCGGGAATACAGGAGACGTTCAAAAAAGAGCCTTGCCCTTTGCATCACAGGGATAAGGCTCTTTCGTCCGTAAAAAGCTCCGCCTGCTGCTGACATCCTTTTTCGGCGTATCATCTTTTCTGCTTTCTCTCTTCAAGCAGGCGGGTAAGGTAGGCTATGGTGTAGCTGCCGTCGATAAATGCCTTGTCACGGATAAGGGACAGCTGGAAGTCCACGTTGGTGTCAACACCCTCTACGATGAATTCCGACAGTGCCCATGTCATGCGGGCGATGGCTTCCTTCCTTGTGGGGGCGTGGACTATGAGCTTGCCTATCATGCTGTCGTAGAAGGGTGGGATGGTATAGCCCTGGAATGCGGCTGTATCAACACGCACACCAAGACCGCCGGGAGTGTGCAGGGCTGTGATAGTGCCGGGTGAGGGGCGGAAGTCCCTTTCGGGATCTTCTGCATTGATGCGGCACTCTATGGCGTGCCCCCTCATCTGTATGTCGGACTGGGTGAAGGGCAATTTTTCCCCCGCTGCAATGCGTATCTGCTCCTTGACCAGATCCACCCCCGTCACCTCTTCTGTGATGGGGTGCTCCACCTGTATGCGGGTGTTCATCTCCATAAAGTAGAAATTCTTATCCTTGTCCAGCAGGAATTCCACCGTGCCCGCATTGGTGTAGCCGCAGGCGTGGGCGGCTGCCACTGCCGCACGCCCCATGCGCTCACGCAGGGCGGGGGTCATGACAGGGGAGGGTGTCTCCTCGATGACCTTCTGGTTGTATCTCTGCATGGAGCAGTCACGTTCGCCTAAGTGCACCACATTCCCCGCAGAGTCCGCAAGTATCTGGAATTCTATGTGCTTGGGGTCGATGATGAATTTCTCCATGTATATGCCGTCATTGCCGAAGCAGCTCTTGGCTTCGCTTTTGCACAGTTCCATTGCGTGCTCCAGATCCTCCGGTCTGTCCACACGGCGTATGCCTCTGCCGCCGCCCCCCGCAGATGCCTTTATCATAACGGGGTAGCCTATCTGCTCCGCTAAGCGCTTTGCCTCAAAGGTATCCGTAAGCTCTCCGTCGGAGCCGGGTACCACGGGAACACCTGCGTTCTTCATGGTCTTCTTGGCGTTGGCCTTGTCCCCGATAAGGCGGATGGCACGGGGGGAGGGACCTATAAAGGCAATGCCGTTGTCCTCCGCAAGCTGTGCAAATTCCGCATTCTCCGAGAGGAAACCGAACCCCGGGTGAATGGCATCAGCCCCTGTAAGGCGGGCAGCCTCTATGACAGCCTGCATATTGAGGTAGCTGTCCTTTGAGGGGGCAGGGCCTATGCAAACTGATTCATCAGCTATCTGGGCATGGAGGGAATGCTTGTCTGCGGTGGAGTAGACTGTCACGGTGTGCAGCCCCGCCTCACGGCAGGCACGAATTATTCTTACGGCGATCTCGCCCCTGTTTGCGATAAGTAATTTCTTAAACATAAAGTATCCTTCCGGGGTATTCAGGCGTTTGCCATACCATATGCGGTACATATTCCCCAAAATGTGACTGCTTTAAAAACCTTCAATCATCTTATTTAATCGGTTATCTATTTCTTTTTTATACTTTAATAGAATCAATTTCCTTATTCGTTCATCATAATTATTATATCCTAAATCGCATTTCATTTGTAACAATAATTGCAATTCTTCATCAGTTCTTTTCTGACTTCGTAAAACTATGGCAGCTCTTTCAAAAACAACAGGAGCTTTATAGTGACCGTTGCTGATTAACCCTAAACAAAGCTCCAATGCCTTATCAGGATCTTCTTTTTTGATTCTATCCGCCTCTTTATAAATATATTCATCATCAAAAAAATGCTTGTCAGTAATAGATAAATGATCATCTGCATACTTAGAAGGAATAAGTTTGCTTACAAGTTCATATGCGATTTCATCAGCTATTTTATTTCTTGTGTCCCTGATTTTATTCTCACTATCTGATGAATTAAGTTTTTGCTTAATATTTATTCCTATAGTTTCTCTTTTGCTTGTTTTATCAGCGTTAATAGTGTTAACAGCATTTGCAAGATTAACGCACTCTACTATTTTGTTATTTAATACTTCTCTGTCACTTGTACTATAGATTTTATTACAAATTGTTTGGATTAGTTCTTTTAAATCATAATCTGGTTGCACTTCGATAAGAAAAACGCCATTTTCTTTTGAGATTTTTCTCTTTTTTGCATCTCTTTCTTTATTAATCGCTAAGCCTTCATCACCGCCAAAAATATCAATTGGCATGAAATGCTGCTCACCTTGATATTCGATAGCGATTTTATGATTGGGCAAATATACATCATAATGTTGTCTTCCCAAGAAATCAGGTGAATAATGCTGATAAACCACATCATCTTTAAATGCGCATTTGATTCTATAGAATAAAAGTGTTTCGGATGCCCAACCTTCCCCAACTTTTGGTATATCCTTTTTTATCCTAACAGCGTCTTCCGCTTCTCTTACTAAAACGCGCAGATATTCGTCTCTCTTTTTGTTTGAGCATGTATTATCAGGAATATTAAAGCCATCAAAGTATAGACTGCCGGATCGTTGTTGCATTTCTTTATATGTAATATCTCCACTAAACTTTGGATTCCAAGGTGAATTTAGCATTTCATTTGTCGCATAAACAAAATAATATGGTGATGATTTATTAACGCTAATTGATCCAGGCTTAAAATCAAAGAGTCTAAAAAGATAGTTAATATGGTTTGCCCTGAAGTCCTCATTTAATATGTCTTCTACTGCACCAATAATCTCATTTTGCATATTTAACCCTATGTCTGTCATATACATATGTAGTCGTTTGGCAAATAATGTTTCAAAAAGCGTATAGGGTATTTTTGTTTCAGGCGAAACATCATAAAGTCTTAAATACATTAATGATATTATTCCATCACGTTGCCATCTATCTATGGGGTGTATGTTGCAAAAATCCAAGTATCTATTTAGTTCCTTTTTTATCACTTTGTTATCAAAACAAAACACTGCTTCCCAACAGATCATTCCAATAAAAACCCAATCGGTAACCTCTGGGTATTTTACTTGATAGAGATCTATAAAACTATGGGCTTTATCAAATGCCGAGTATGAAGGGCTTTCTTTAGTATAATAATAAGGCAAAAGCTCTTGAAACATTATGGAAATATATACATACAGATAGTCAACGCTTTCTCCAACATCTACAAAAGTGTTCTCATCAATCAACTGCGATATTCGCCTAAAACATTCTTCCTGCTCCCTATCCATATATGGTTTTTTATATCCATTATTATCAACTATATGACCTACTATCTTAAATGGAACTATATCCACAGTACAAATCTCCTCTAAATACCTTCTGATTTTGATGTGCTTTTATCAGCCTGATGTGTACGGCAGCAGCGGGGAACATGGAGCCTTTTCCAAAAGCCGCATAACATCAGTTGTTAAATAACACCCTGGACGCATTTTCCTCTGAGATGACCCATGCATCACCTGAATCTGCTGAGATGCATTTCCAGTCGTCTGAAAACTCAGGATAGGGATCCCCCTTGTATTCTATGCCGAGCTGTTCCAGCAGAAGAATATCCTCTGCGGATGTCTCCTCGTATTCTTCTGCGGCAGGTGCATCCTGCTGCTGACGAAGTATCACGGAGCGTTCATCGATCCCGTGTCCGGCAATATAGCAATCACTGTTGATAAGACCGTTTTCCGCAGTGTAGACGATATAGCTGCAGTAGCCGTGCATTGCGGCTCTGCTGGCTTCAAGGTACATAAGGGCGCCTTCACCCTCCTTGTACTTGATCTCATGGGATGCAAAATCACCGTATCTGAAGCTGATAAACGGACATACATGGGGGATATGCTCCTCGCCTGTGCTGATGTGGTACAGTGCTATTTCATAATCATCCGTGACTGCAAGCTCCGGTATCTCGTCGTTATCAACATACACAAGCTGGAAATATGTTTCCATATCCCTGTAATTGGCAGAACCTCCGGAAACACGCCATGTTTCATTCACAAGAAAATCGTAATATAGCTTCTGCCACAGCGGAACAGTTTCTTCCGGTGCGGGAGTGTTTTCGGTCACTGTATCCTCATCCGTCATCAATGCTGTCTCGGTGAGCTCATCTGCCACAGACACCGTTTCCTCTTCATAGGCTCCGCTTAATGCTGTCCCGGATCCGCCCGTCCCGCTGACGGCGGGTATCTGGGCTGTCTCGCTGCTGTATTTGCTGCACCCTGCAAGCAGCAGGCAGGCAGAAAACAATAAAATGATGGGTTTCATATGCTTACGTTCCATTTTTGCCGCTATTTCAGCACAAACTGTATCTCCGCAGTGACAGCCTTCTCCCCGTCAACGGAGCATACCCCCTTGCCGTAGCCCACAGGGCCACGCACCTTGGTTATTTCCACCTCTATCCTGAGCCTGTCCCCGGGCACTACCTGACGGCGGAACTTCGCTTCCTTTATGCCGCCGAAAAAGCCCAGTCTACCCTTGTTTTCGGGGAGAGCCAGCATAGCGCAGCACCCTGCCTGTGCCATCATCTCCACCATGAGCACTCCGGGCACTACCGGGTAATCGGGGAAATGCCCCTTGAACCAGAATTCATCGGGGGTCATGTTCTTGTATGCCACTACACGCACACCCGGCTCCATCTCCTCTATCTCGTCGATAAGAAGGAAGGGGTCTCTGTGAGGGATGAGTTCCTTTATCTGTTCCTTGTCAAGTATCATGGTATCCTCCATCAGAATGTAGTTTCATCCGGGTAGCGCCCGACCACCGCATCCTCTGTCACGGTCATCTTCGCACCCTTGGGTATAAGGTCTATATTGCCGAATACGTCACTTTCCGCCCAGTATGCGGTGATCTCCCCGCCGGAAACATTCACCACATAGCAGCCGGCGGTCTCATACCCGCCTATCATCTGGCACAGGTAGTTCTCCACATCCGCAGCGGTGGCAGAGCGGTCATGGCTTGCGGATGACTTGGTGAGATCCCCCTTGTAGCGGCCGTCGGGGATGCGCTTGTCATCTATGGCAAGCTCCGCATTGTAGCCCACAAGGGCGTTGTATACCTGCTTTGCGTTCTCGTTTGCCACCACAAGCTTTGACGTGTCAAGGGTGGCTTCCCCGGAATACTTTTTCCTGTCGCACCCGGAAAGGGGCAGTATCATCATCAGGGAAAGGAGCAGAGCCCCTGCCCTTGTTCCTGCAGCAGTCATAAGTATCACCTCTCTGGCGGCTTCGGGAGAAAGCCCCCGCTATTCTATAATCATTACGGGCTGATCGTACTCCACAATGTCGCCGTCATTTACGAGTATCTCCTTGACGATGCCGTCGTACTCGCTGTTTATCTCGTTCATCAGCTTCATGGACTCGATTATCATAAGGGTGTCGCCCTTCTTCACCCTGTCTCCTACGGATACAAAGGGAGCCTTCCCCGGGGCGGGAGATGAATAGTAGGTGCCCACAAGAGGTGCCTTTACCACCTTGCCTGCGGGTGTCTCAGCAGGCTCCGACGGTGCAGGGGCTGTGTTCTGGGGCGCAAAGGAAAAGGGCTGCCCCTCAGTGGGAACGGGTCTCATGTCATGACGGGGCGGAGGAGGAGGACACATCTTCCCCTTTATGGTGATGCTCTTTTCTCCGTCACGCAAGGCAAGCTCAGCAAGCTCATTGTCCTTTACAAGCTGTGCCAGCTTTTCAACAGTGGTCATATCCAGACCGAATATTTTTTCCATGATTGCTCCTTTTAAAGCTTATATGACTTTCTTTATGCACAGTGTGGCATTGTGACCGCCGAATCCCAGGGAGTTGGTAAGGGCGGCATTGACTGTCATGCTGCGGTTCCCCTCGGTAACGTAGTCAAGATCGCACTCCGGGTCGGGATTTTTGTACCCTGCTGTCTTGTGAACGAATCCGTCACGGCAGGCAAGGGCTGTGACGATCGTCTCAACTGCCCCGGCAGCCCCCAAAAGATGACCTGTCAGGGACTTTGTGGAGTTTATTGCCACCTTGTATGCCTGCTCCTCACCCAGTGCCTCCTTGATGGCAGCAGTCTCGTACTTGTCATTAAGGCCTGTGGAGGTGCCGTGGGCGTTGATGTAGTCGATATCCGCTGCGGTAAGCCCTGCCTCCTCATACGCCATTTTCATGGCATGGCCTGCGGCAACACCGCCGGGCATGGGGCTTGTGATGTGGTAGCCGTCCTCTGTGGCGCCGTAGCCAGCTATCTCTGCGTATATCTTGGCACCTCTTGCCTTTGCGTGCTCGTATTCCTCAAGGACGATCATACCTGCGCCCTCACCCAGTACAAAGCCGTCACGCATGGCATCGAAGGGTATGGAGCAGCAGTCGGGATCGTCGGAATTGGTGAGGGCCTTCATGTTGTTGAAGCCCGCAAACGCAAGGGGAGAAGCGCAGGATTCAGCGCCCCCCGCAAGGCACACGTCAAGGTAGCCGTCCTTTATCTTGCGGAATGCCTCTCCTATGGCATGGGTGCTTGATGCACACGCCGACGTGGCGGTGAAATTTGCCCCCTTGAACTGGGGCAGCCTTATGGCTATTGCCCCTGCGGACATATTGGTTATGGTCATGGGGATGTAGAACACGGACACCTTCGACCAGCCCTTTTCCACAAGCTTGCCGTATTCCATGCAGGTGTGTTCCAGTCCGCCTATGCCCACGCCTGTGATTATGCCCGCACGGTAAGGGTCAACATCGGTAAAGTCCGTGCCTGCGTCGTTTACTGCATCAACAGCCGCACTTACAGCATACTGGGTGAACAGATCCATGCGCTTGGCACTTTTCTTGTCGATGTTCTTGGAGGGGTCAAAGTCCTTTACCAGCGCTGCCACCTTGACCTCGGACTCAGGAAATCTGTCATCTATGCGGACAAAGCCGTGCCTGCCCGCTTTAAGGCTGTCATAGAAGCTTTCAAGGGTGTTTCCGATGGGAGATACCACTCCCATTCCGGTTATTACTACTCTTTTCATCTGTGTATCCTTCCTGTGTGTCCCTTACATGGACAGTCCGCCGCTTATCTCGATGACCTGACCTGTAACGTAGGAGGAATCATCGGAGGCTAAGAAGGATACCACTCCCGCTATCTCCTCAGGCTCGCCGTAGCGCTTCATGGCTATCTGGGCAAGCATTGCTGCCTTTTGCTCCTCGGTGAGCTTGTCCGTCATGGGTGTGCGGATAAAGCCGGGTGCTACCGCATTTGCGGTGATGCCCCTGGAGCCCAGTTCCTTTGCGATGGTCTTTGTCATGCCGATGATAGCCGCCTTTGAAGCGGAGTAGTTCATCTGTCCGGGGTTGCCGTAAAGCCCTGCCACGGATGCAAGGCTGATTATGCGGCCGTGCTTCTGTCTGCGCATGATGTTGCCCACGAACTTCATCATATTGAATACGCTCTTCTGGTTTACAGCGATAACGCTGTCGTACTGCTCCTCGGTCATGCGGGCAAGAAGTCCGTCACGGGTTATGCCGGCGTTGTTTACAAGTACATCAATTGAGCCGAAATGTTCGTTCACATCATTTGCTATCTTCTCGCATACATCGTGCTTTGACACATCGCCGCAGAATATCTCCGCCTTTACCCCCAGGGCACGTACCCTGTCCACGATGTCGTTGTTCTCAAAGCAGCCTTCGTTGAGATCGTTGAAGGCGATGTCAAATCCGTCCTTTGCAAGGCGAAGGGCGATAGCCGCCCCGATGCCCCTTGCGGAGCCGGTTATAAGTGCAGTTGCCATACTAATTACCTTCCTTATGTCAATAAGTTTATATATCAGACCGATGCAGAGCCGTGTGCTCAGAATTCGTATGTCCTTGCCATTACTTCGTGAGCTTCCTTTATTATGTCCTCTATTATCTGTGCGGAGGGCTTTATCTCGTCTATCATGCCTGCGATAAGTCCGCAGAGCATGGAGCCCTCTGCCGTGTTGCCGTCAACTACCGCCTTGCGCAGGGAGCCTACGGTGAGAGCCTCGAAATCCTCCGGGGGAGCGGCGTTCTTCTCCATTTCCTGCAGCTTCTTGGTGTAGCGGCTCTTGATGCAGCGGCAGGGAGAGCCGGAGTAGAAGCCTGTAATGGCGTTGTCCGTGTCCTTTGCCTTTATGACCGCATTCTTGTAGTTCTCGTGTATCTTGCATTCCTCAGCGGCAAGGAAGCGTGTGCCCATCTGAATGCCGTCAGCACCCAGCATGAAAGCCGCCGCCATGCCACGCCCGTCGGCAATGCCGCCTGCGGCGATGACGGGAACGCTTACCGCATCAACTACCTGGGGCACCAGACACATGGTGGTGTTCTGACCAATGTGGCCGCCGGACTCGGTGCCTTCCGCTATGACCGCATCCGCACCGCCTTTTTCGAGGCGCTTTGCCAGATTCACCGAGGGCACTACGGGAATGACCTTGATGCCTGCAGCCTTCCAGCCCTCCATGTATACGCCCGGGTTGCCCGCACCGGTGGTGACGAATGCCACGCCCTCATCTATGACCAGCTGCGCCAGATCCTGGGCGTTGGGGGACATGAGCATGACGTTCACGCCGAAGGGCTTGTCCGTCAGCTCCTTGCAGCGGCGGATCTCGTTTCTCAGATAGTCGATGGGAGCGGAGCCCCCTGCGATTATTCCGGCACCTCCCGCATTGGATACGGATGCCGCCAGAGTGGATTCAGCCACCCATGCCATACCGCCCTGCAGTATGGGGTATTTTATTCCCAAAAGTTCACAGATCCTGTTCATGGTACAACTCCTTTATATCCTTTATAAAAGCTAATAGCTGATAGTGAATAGCTGACAGTGTAGGTCAAAGAGCTGATGCTCTGTCCCCGCAAAGCGAGCCATTCATTCTTCATTATTCATTCTGCATTATTATGGCTCCCGATGTGAGACCTGCCCCGAAGCCCACAAAGCACATCTTCATTCCCGGCTTTATTTTACCTGCGGTGACTGCATCATCAAGGGCGATGGGCACCGAGGAGCTGGAGGTGTTGCCCACATGGTCAAGGACGATGTGGAATTTCTCTATGGGTACCCCCATGTGCTTTGCGGCAGTCTCGATTATGCGGGCATTTGCCTGATGGGGCACGAATATGTCTATGTCAGCAGGGGTGAGCCCCGTGCCCTCAAGAGCCTTCCCCACAGCGTTGGGGAGAGCCTTGGTGGCAAAGCGGTAAACAGCCTTGCCGTCCTGTACGATGACGTTTTCGGGAGCACCGGGGTCTGTGCCGTCATCGGGGATATGGGGACTTTCATCCTCAAAGGGGTTGAGAGTGCGGGTGTGTTTGGCGTATATGCTCCTGAACCCTGCCGCATCCGTGCCGTTCCAGGAGGAGAAGAGACTGTCGGAATACGAGACGACCGCTGCCCCCGCTCCGTCCCCGAAGAGGATGCATGAGGAGCGGTCATTGAAGTTTGTCACCTCCGACAGCTTTTCGGCGGAGATGATGAGCACGTACTTCATGTCACGGCGCACGGAAAGGTACTTTTCCGCAATGTCCATTGCGTAGACAAAGCCGGTACAGGCTGCGGAAATATCGTAGGCAAAGGCGTTTTCAGCGCCTATCATACTCTGTATCACAGCCGCCATGGAGGGGGTGATAAAGTCGCTGGTGATGGTGGTGCCTATTATCATGCCGATGTCCCCGGGGTCGATGCCCGCCCTGTCAACAGCGGTCTTTGCAGCCATAAGCCCCATGTACCATGTGGTTTCGCCGTTTGCCATGTGCCTTGACCTTATGCCCGTGCGGCTGGCGATCCATTCGTCGTTGGTCTCGACTATCGCCGCCAGATCATCGTTTGTAACAGTCTTTACAGGAAGATATGATCCTGTGGAGATCACTCTGAGCCCCATTTATGATACCTCCGTCGTGCAAGAGAGACTGTGCCGCAGAGCCGTCCCTGCGGTTTTTTCTCATAAATTTGCAAATTCTGTTGAAATTTTTATTCAAATGTGTTATGATATATGAGTCATAAACAATCACATATCATTCTACCACAAAACAGGGTGTCAAGTCAACCATATTTGAAAATTTTTAAGGGAATGACTGCTGCGGCTTATGCGGCAGGGTTCTGACTGATCTGTGCTTTGTGTGTGATGCTGTGTTTGCCGCTTTGATATGATAACGTGCTGATATGTAAGCTATATGGGGAAAGTTTGAAAATTCTGTGAATAAAGTGTGCGTTATGCGTGTGTGTTATGCACTGTGTATGCGTTGAGCACTATGGAGGAAATTATGAGTACAGCGTTTTTATTTTCGGGTCAGGGCAGCCAGTGCGCCGGCATGGGGGTTTCCCTTGCGGCGGTGTCACAGGGTGCGAAAAAGGTATTTGATACAGCATCACAGGTGCTGGGCTATGACCTTCTGGAAAAATGTGCCGCAGCGCCCATGGAGGAGCTGTCCCGCACCAGCATTTCACAGCCTGCCATTATGGCTGTGTCTCTGGGGGCGGCTGAGGCACTACGTGAAAGGGGCATCACCGCTGATACGGTGGCAGGCCATTCCCTGGGGGAATATGCGGCTATGGTGTATTCCGGCATAGTGAGGATGAAGGAGGGCTTTGAGCTTATCAAGGCTCGTTCTGCGGCTATGGAAAAGGCGGCGGCAGCCTCCGAGGGAGCCATGTATGCGGTGATGAAGATAGATGCAAAGGAGATAGAGCGCATCTGCGGTGAAACGGAGGGCTATGTGCTCCCTGTCAACTACAATTCCCCCATGCAGACCGTTATCGCCGGGGAGCTTTCAGCCTGTGAGGCGGCAGTGGAGAAGCTTTCGGAGATGAAGGGGAAGGTGGTGCGCCTGAAGGTCGCCTCCGCATTCCATTCAAGGCTCATGCAGCCCGCCGCCGATGAGTTCCTCCGGACAGCGGAAAAGTATACCTATTCTGCACCCACTGTCACATTCATGTCCAACATTACAGGTGCTGCAATATCCGATACAGACGGCTTTGCACAGCGCCTTGCACAGCATATCGTAAGCCCTGTGCGCTTTACGGATGAGCTTTTCGCCATGCGTGACGCAGGGGTGGATACCTTCATCGAATGCGGCCCCGGCCATGTGCTGGCAGGCCTTGTGAAGAAAACGCTGGAGGGTGTCACCATATATAATGTGGAGAATGAGGACACACTTTCGGCAGTGAAGTAAGGGAGAACGCTATGAAGAAATACGGACTTACAGGCTGCCCCTTGGGGCACAGCCTTTCCCCTCAGATACACGAAAGGCTCTTTGCCATAGACGGCATAGAGGCGGATTACAGCCTTTACGAGATAGAGGCGGACAAGCTCTCCCAAGGGGTGGAGAAGCTGTTTGAGCTTTCCGGCTTTAATGTTACCATACCCTACAAGGGGGATATAATACCATATCTTGACAGGCTCCATGAGTCTGCCGAGAGGTATTCCTCCGTCAACTGCGTTGCCAGTGTAAACGGAGAGCATATAGGCTACAACACGGACTGCGACGGATTCCTCCGCTCCATTCAGGCGGGGGGCGGAGATCTTTCCGGGGATGTGCTCCTCTGCGGCTGCGGCGGTGTGGGGCGCATGATCGCCATTGAATGTGTGCGCCACGGCGCAAGGCTTTCGGTATCTGTCATGGAGGGCTTTGAGGACACGGTGGAGCCTGTGCGTGAATATGCCGCAAAAAACGGAATAGACACCCCCATTGTAACTGTTCACCCGAATGAGATAGACTTAGAGCCCGGGTATACCCTTATCAACGCCACCCCTGTGGGTATGTTCCCCAAGACAGGCGCTGCCCCTGTTTCCGAGGAGGTCATATCAAGGGCGGGCTTTGTCTTTGATGTCATATACAATCCCCGCAAGACGCTTCTTATGGAAACTGCCGAAAAGCACGGCATCAAGGCTGTGGGCGGCATGGCGATGCTGGTATATCAGGCGGCTGTCGCCCATGAGATATGGGTGGGCAAGACCTACACCGACGAGGAGATAAACGGCGTAATAGCGGCTATGTACGAAATGCTGTAAGCTGATGTCTTGTGTAAAGGAGCTGGATCCCATATGCGCAGACACTTTAAGGGCTGCACCCTTGAGGGACCTCTGCCCGCTGCCCTCATCACCTGTGAGGACGAAAAGGGCGCAAATGTGTTCACCGCCGCATGGACGGGGATAATCTGCACCCATCCCCCTATGGCGTATGTGTCTGTAAGGCCTGAGCGCTTTTCCTACGAAAAGATACTCAAAACCGGTGTCTTTGCCATAAACCTGCCCCAGTCAAAAATGACGGAGCAGGTGGATCTGTGCGGCATGAAGAGCGGCAGGGACTTTGACAAGCTGTCCATGTTCCAGACGGAGAGGGCTGAAAAGATAGAGTGCCCTGTAATAGCGGACTGCCCCGTAGTCCTTGAATGCAGGGTGAAAAAGACGGAGGAGCTGGGCTCTCACACCATGTTCATTGCGGATATAGTCTCCGTCAGCGTTGACAGCGCCCTTGTGGACAGCAAGGGGAAGATAAACATAGAGCAGGCGGGGCTGCTGGCATTTGCCCACGGGAACTATTTCAGTCTGGGGCGAAAGACCGGCTCCTTCGGCTGCTCGGTGCAGAAAAAGCCCCGCAAGAGGAAAGGAAGACAGTAGGTCCTCCTTTCAGGAAAGAGTGATTCAAATGCGATTTACCGAATACGGAAGAAACAACAAGCGGGTAGTGCTGCTGCTGCCGGGCACCTGCTGTACTGTAAGCATGAACTTCTCCGGGGTGATACCCGCCCTGCGTGAGAAATACTATGTTGTGGGCGTGGACTACACCGGCTTTGACGGCAGCGGCAGGGACTTTACGGACATGACGGACTCTGCCGAGCGCATAGAGCGCTATGTGCTGACTAACTTCAACGGCAGGGTCTTTGCCATATACGGCTCAGGCCTTGGGGCGAGCCTTGCGGCACAGCTTGCGGAGCGCAGGGTCATATGTGCGGAGCACATAATACTGGGCTCCCCGGATATGGAGCAGGAGGACAACATGGACAAAGCCTACCTTCGCTCCCAGACCGTTGCCGACCTGCTGTGCGGCCTTATCACCAAGAACTCCGTGGCAGGCTTCCTTGAAAAGCTGGTGCGGCGGAAGTATGGCGAGGAACAGGCTCAGATGGCATCTGCCGTTATGGGGGACATCTCCAACGTTGCCATGACCACCAACAGGCGCTCCGTGGCAAGGCAGTATTACTACGACCTTATCACCCCTCTGGGGCTGAACATATCCGTGCCGGGGACAAGGTTCCACATATTCTATGCCGCAAAGATGGGGAAGAAGTACCTCAAACGCTGCTATGCCCACTTCTTCGATCCCCATATAATCACCCGTGACTATGCACAGGAGGAACTGCTCCTCTTCCACCCTGATGAGTGGTTCAGGAATTTCGAGGAATGTGTGGGCGGATGACCCGCAAGATCCCCAAGGTCGGGGCGGGGCTTGTGTGCGGTATGCTGGCGGTGGCGGTGCTTTCAAACAGGCTTTTGTACATTTGTGCCGCCGTCTTCGCCCTTACCCTTGTGAGCCTTGTCCGCAGGCGGTACAGGCGGGCCGCTGTGCTCATTGCCTTTATCATAGGCATGGGGCTGTATATGAGTGCTGTAATGCGGCTCAACACCGCATCAAGGCTGCTGCACGGCCATGTGCGGGGCAATGCCCTTGTGTGTGATGCCGCAACAGGCGGCACCCCCTACTACACCCTGCGCTGCACCCTGAAAAACGGCCAGACCGCCTATATCGGCTACTACTGCAATGATGCTGTCCTTTCAAGGGGAGATATCATCGCTCTTGACTACGACACCCTTGACACAGCCTCCAACTCCTACTACCGCTCCCAGGGGGTAGCGGCAGTCATCTATTCCCGGGAGACCGTGACCGTATCAAAGGAAAACGGCATATTCCGACAGGTAAAGTCCTTCCGGGACAGGGCTGTAGCCCGCATACGTGCCCTTGGCAAAGGGGATTCGGGGGAGCTGCTGGTGGGGATGATATTCGGCAGCAGGTTCTGGGATCTTTCCTTTCAGGGGAAGAACACCCTTTACGGTGCGGGTATCGGGCATATAGCTTCGGTGTCGGGGCTGCACACCGCCATACTTGCGGGTATGCTCTCGGCGCTGCTGGGGCGCTTTGGCAGGCGGCACAGGCGGATAAGGGCATTTCTCCTGCTGCTTATGTGCACCGGTATCGCCCTGCTTACGGACTTTACCCCTTCGGTGCTGAGAAGTGCCGCCATGATACTTGCCATCGACCTTGCCGCCCTTGCCAACAGGCGGCCTGATGGGCTCACATCCCTGTTCACAGCACTCATTGCCATGCTGACTTTATCCCCCCTCAGCGTCACCAGCGCATCACTGGTGCTTTCCGCCTGCGGTGCGGCAGGTGCAGGGATGATAGCCCCCCGCCTGTGGGAGACTCTCTCCTCCCGGTATGAGGAGCGAAAGGGCAGCCCTGTGCCTCTTGGCGGGGTGTTGTCGGCTTCCCTTGCATCCGTGTGCGCATCCCTGTGTACACTGCCTGTGTCCTTCTGCTTCTTTGACGAGGTGCCCCTCGTATCCCCCCTGGCAAATATCCTGCTGTCCCCCTTTACGGAGCTGGCGGTGGGCACAGGTGCTGTGGGAGTCATGCTCTCAGGGGGCAGGTCAGTGTTTCTTTCACGATTGTCCGATGCGGTCTTGACAATTACCGCATTTATATGTAAAATAGTATTGGGCGGTGCGGAGCTGTTCTCCCATCTGCCGAAAGTTCCCTCCGGCTATGTGAACCCCTGGGGGCTTGCCGTCACGGCTGCCGCCGCATTTGCGGTGTACCGCCTCACCCGTGACAGGAGATACTGGATCCCCGCCTTTATGGTCACAGCCTCGGCAATGGCTTTGTCCGGCATTCTGGGCAGGGCGGCGGACACGGGGCGTTATCTTCGCATCGTCTCCGACAGTGATTCAGCAGCGGTCATCTACTCCGACAAAAGCCGCTGTGCCGTCTTCGACTTTGACAGCGGCGCCGCCTATGACACACAGCGGGCTTTGAAAAGATACGGCCTTTCCCCCTCTGTGATATTCTGCGGAGAGGGTGCAAGGGAGTATTACCCCGCCGATGCCTTATTCTATCCCATATCCCCGGGGGAATACCTCATTGATGATGATATGCGCCTTTATGTGGCCGATGGCTACGCAAAGCTCAGCATAGACGGCATGAACGTGATGATAGTGAATTCCCCCCATGTTCTCCCCAGAGGGGATCAGAACTTGGTCATATACAACTGTGATGCCGCCCCCTCCGACTTTACCGGGGTGCTTGTGACACCGGCGGACGGGGAACGGGTCATACGCCTTGAAAAGGGAGAGTGACATGATGAAAAAGCTGATCGCAGCCCTTCTTGCAGGGGCAGTTGCCTGTGTGCTCTTTGCCTCATGCACCGGGGGCGGCACCGTCACCCACGAGGCCGCCACCATGACCGACAGCGGGGAAGAAATAAATGAGGTGTGAAGATGAAGCTGCGAATATATCTTGACAATTGCTGTTTTAATCGTCCGTTTGATTCACAGGATGAACTGAAAGTCTATCTTGAAACTCAAGCAAAATTGTTTATTCAAACCCTGATTAAATCATCAAAAGTTGAACTTGCCTCGTCTTATGTTCTCCTCTTTGAAAACAGTCGTAATCCCTATGAGAGCAGAAAGCTGAGTATTCGTTCCTTTTTGGTCTATAACACTTCGTGCTTTGTGTCAGAAGAACAAAATGATGAAGTAATAAGGATAGCAACTCCGATTATTGAAACAGGAATAAAAAAGAATGATGCATTCCATGTTGCAAGTGCAATAATTTCAAAGTGCGATTACTTTATTACAACAGATAAACGGCTTTTAAAATATACTGATGAACGTATAAAGCTTATGAATCCGATTGATTTTCTTGATATATGGGAGGAAGACAAATGACAACTGCAAATGATATTCTCACAAAGGGAATGCAATGCCTGGTCAGGGAATTGGGCGAAGTAGGCGCAGAACAGTTTATCTCTATCGTGAACCGTGAAAAAATGGATTATACCAAATGGCGGGAAAACCTTTTTGATGAGATGACCGTCGATGAATTTGCACAGATGGCTGTAGAGTACTCTAAGGAGCATCCGTTTAAAGGAAAAAAGGCTGTAGTGCTGTAAAAGGAAATTTGTATGAAAAGTTTTATGAGCAAGCTCAATGCCCTGTTTGACAAGAAATGGTTCCGCATAGTGCTCCTTGCGGTGATAATCGCTGCGGAACTCAGCTACACCATATACCTCTTTGCCAACGAAAAGCACGGCCAGCACTCCGATGAGGTGTGGAGCTATGCTATCGCCAATGACAGCAAGCAGTTTGATTTTGACGGGGATGAAATGATAAATAGGTGGATAACCCCGGATGTCATACGTGACTATATGACAGTTCAGCCGGAGGAGCGGTTTCATTTTGGTATTCCATACCATAATGCTGAGCGTGATCTTAATCCTCCTCTCTACTATATGCTCATTCATTTCATATGTTCCTTGTTCCCTAACCAGTATTCTCCGTGGTATGCTTTCAGTCTTAATATTATCGCACTTATTGGCACGCAGATATATCTGTTTCTGCTGTCGGAGGTGTCCTTCAAGGACAAAAGATATATGCCATTTGTTGTGTGTATCTTTTATGCAATTTGCCGTGGTTCGGCAGCAACATACGTATTCATGCGTATGTATGCTATGATGACTACGCTGACTGTTGCAAATCTATATTATCAGGTGCGTGTTTTAAAGCATGAGGGTAAGGGACTGTGGAAACCGGTATTGGGATCCTTTATCACCTGCTACCTGGGCTTTATGACCCACAGTATATTTCCTGTGATAGGTGGTATAGCCACATTTATGGTGTGCCTGTGGCTTTTATGTCATAAGCAGATAAAGCGTTGCTTCGGCTATGGCTTCGCAATGCTGGGATCACTTGCACTGTATGCAATCACGTTCTTTGCGGGCGTAAGCCATGTTGTTAATACCGGTGAGGCATCTCAGACCGCCGGTGCCACATACCCATTCAGATCCCAGTTCTTCACTGTTCTTTCTCATATGACAGAACCAATAGTAAATTATGGATTCAGCATATTTGAGGGGTATACGCATATTTACTTGACAGTAGCTTTAATATGCATACTTGCTCTGTGTATTCCTCTTTGTTTTCTGTTCAGAAATGAAGAATGGTTTAGGAGGTTTACGTCTGCTGTTAAAAAATGGGGTCAGGACTTCTTCCACGAAAAAAAAATCTGGAAAGTATTTGATTACCCCTTTGTGATATTCGCTGTCGTTTTGCTCGCATATACTGCTGTGTGTGCAAAAGTTGTGAATGTGGTAATGATGGGAGACAGCGGTGCACGTTATGTTTTCTGTGCATATCCTGTTATATGCCTATTGTTTGCCATGGCATTGGATTTTGTTGTCAAAAAGATAAAAGTAGTAAAGCGTGTTGCTGTTCCCCTGTCTTTGATCCTGACTTCTGTGCTTGCACTGAGTACAAACATTTTCCCGAATGTTTTTCTGTACAATTATGCAATAGCTGAAGATAAATATCACGACCCCTATGATCTGTTCCGAGGAGAGACGGCAGAGATATATCTCATATCGGACTGGCTGACAGTGCCGTATATGCCCTATGTTCTGGGCTGCGACCGGATCAGATTTATAAATGAAGAGGCCCTTTTGAATGAAAAAGACCACGGTATCGACACATCTGTGACATCAGACGGTAGTTTCCTCCTTTTATTACTGACTACAGACCCTGATCTTACGGTCAGCGTAAACGTGGATGAGAATGAAGCCAGCGCTGAAATGGGGAAGGCTACAATGTTCGGTGGAGAGATTGTAATGGATCGTGATGTAAACGAAACGGCTGTCAATGAAAAAAAACTGAGAGAAATTTACGATGAACTGCTCCAAAGAGAAGACGTGCATCATATAGAATACGTGTGCGATATGTTTACACAGCTCTATATCGTTAGTGTTTACAGAGTGAGCTGAAAACATCACATAATCAGATATAAAAAGCTCACATATTCACATAATTACATTTTTGTACATGAAAACGTTTTCGATTTGTGTAACAATATCACCAAATCACTGATTTTTGCAATAAAATAAAAAAAAACAACAAATTCACAAAATCAGAGAAAAAAATATCCAAAAACTATTGACAAGGGGGAGAAAGTATGATATACTCTAATCACAGTCAAGGGAACGGAGGGTTGAGGCCGATGGGCAGGATCAGAAGAAAGTTCAAGGCATTCACCCTGCTGGAGCTGATTGTGGTAGTTGCCATAATCACAGTGCTTACAGCGATCGCGGTTCCTAGTCTGCTAACACGGCTCAGGACCTCAAGGATCCAGGCTGCAAATGACCAGGCACAGTCTCTGTATATGGCAGCACAGGATTACCTTATAAGCCTGCAGAGAAAGGGTGTTTCGTCAGCAGAGCTGAATGACTACTTTGACAGTTCAAGCCACGGCGGCTACAGGATGCTTGTGGTGAATGGGACAAGCTTTGAAAGCACAAGCCTTACCCCTGATCAGGCACTGAAACATGAGAATGCACGCTCAGGCATCCTCAGCAGATATCAGAACGGCACAGGTGCTGTGGATATAGGCTGTTGGATAGTATATGTGTACCCTAAGACATTCACGGTAGGTGCAGTGTTCTATAACGAGGGCAAGTATAATGATGATCCCATGCAGGCGTGCAAGGATACAGCCGGCTGGGGTTCGGCGGCAGGACCGTTTACAGATGTTTTCGACGGCATCACCTCTCAGGAATACTCAGCAACATATCACGATTCAAGAGCATATACGGGTCAGTACCCCATACCCGTACCGAGCAGTTTCTAATGTATAAATTCGATGGCTGTCAAACGACACATCGTGGTTTATAAAACAAATTTTTTTAAGGAGGAAATTTTCTTATGAAAACTTCTAAGATGAAGGGCTTTACCCTTATCGAACTCATCGTCGTAATCGCAATCATCGGTGTTCTGGCAGCTATCCTCGTACCTTCCATGATAGGCTACGTTGGTTCTTCCAAGCTGGCTACTGCTAACTCCAACGCTAAGCTCGCTTTCGAGAACACAGCTACCTACTGCACAGAGTGCGAAGTTAAGGGCTACACCGTATCTTCTGGCACTTATGCTGTTAACCTTATGGTTGCTCCTGCAGGCCCATACTCCAAGGATGGTCAGCAGCTTTCTCAGGCTCTTGGCTCCCTCATGGGTAATGCTTCCAGCGGTGGTCTTGCTCAGGTAAAGGTTGCTGCAGCTGGTGTTCCCGAGGATGCTCAGTGGCATAAGAGTGCATCTGATCTCTACATCGGTAGATATCCTCAGGAATCTGATACTAAGGCTGCTTCCAGTGCTTGGCTCGCCTAATTAGTTGAATCACATTAATTGATTGTTGGTTTGACAGAGTTCCCCGCACCGCAAGGTGCGGGGTTCTTTTTGCCTTGACAACAAGCGGCAGGGGTGGTATAATGGTAAAAATTGGGACTGCTGCAAGGAGGGCGATGCACATGAACAAAGAAGAAAAAATAGTAATGCTGAAACTTGATGTGATTTTTAAACGTGTGTTTGGCAATGAAAGTAACAAGGATATTATTGCAGCATTTATCTCTGATCTGCTTGAAATTCCCCGCGATAATATAAAGGCTGTCTATATCAACTATAGAGCTTACTCCGGAATACCTGGACATGAAGTTCAGCAGGCTTGATCTGAGGCTTGACGTTGATGGCAGAATCGTCAATATTGAGATGCAGGTCAACAGAGAAACGGATTTTAAGGAGCGCACGCTTTTCTACTGGTCGAAACTATACAGCGAGGAATTAAAAGCCGGCGATGAATATGGCGAATTGAAGCAGACTATTTGTATAAACATCATGAACTTCGATCTGTTTGAGTGTGAGGACTATCATTCACGCTTCAAGGTGCTTGAAACAGAACGACATGAGGTGCTGACAGAAAAGTTCGCTATCCACTTCTTTGAACTTAAAAAACTTAACAAATTCAAGAAGAACAGACGGATGGAAGATTGGCTGAACCTTATCAATGCAGAAACGGAGGGCGATCTTATGGCAATTCAGCAGACAACGCAGATCCCGGAGGTAAAAGATACCATCGTTATGCTCCGCAAGCTAAGCGCTGATGAACAGGTGCGTATGGAAGCCCATTACCGTGAGAAGCGCCTGCATGATGAAGCTACGGCACTTGGCAGCGCAAGGCGTGAGGGCGAAGCTAAGGGCGAAGCTAAAGGCATGGCTAAGGGCATAGCTAAGGGCAAAATCATGGGAATAGCTGAAGGCAAGATGGAAGAGCGCAATTCTCTCACAATGAGAATGCGTCAGAAAGGCTATACTGAGGAACAAATCAAAGATTTGCTCGGAGATGATGACAATGGCTGATACCATCGTTATGCTCCGCCGGCTGCATTATAGATAATCATCAATGAAATCCCCGCATCGCAAGGTGCGGGGTTCTTTTTGCCTTGACAAACTGCGTGCGGGGGTGGTATAATAGTACAACAGCAAAATATGCATTGCAACACAGCATATTAAGAAAGCAGGATGTAATGACTGTAACAAAAACTCTTGACTTCATGAAAAAGCCTCTGACCGAAGAGAAGCTTGAAATGCTGAAAGCACTTGATGACCGTGAGATAACTTTTGATGAAGACTCTCCGGAGCTTACGGAGGAGGAACTTGCCCGTGCATACAGACCCGATACTCTCCGCACAGATAACACAGAATCGCCCCGCAGACTTGGTATTGCAAAGGGCAGACTAACCATTCCAGATAACTTTGACGATACGGATGAGGAACTGGTCAAAATGATGATGGAAGGAAATCAGTTTTGTAATGAGCTTGTATAATGAAAACTGTGTTATACTGTTTTAAAACGGCTATCAGTTTTTACTCATGAAATAAGGTGGACCATGCCAAGATTTTTTATAGATACAGAGCCGCTCGGGGATACCTATACCATCACCGGGGCAGATGCGGTACACATTGGCCGCTCCCTGCGTATGCGCATCGGCGATGAGCTGACCCTGTGCCGCAGGGGGACGGAATACCTGTGCAGAATAGAGGGCTTTACGACGGACACCGTAACGGTGGAGATAATGTCCGCACAGCCCTCCGCAAATGAGCCGTCACTGGGGCTGACGGTATATCAGGCGCTCCCCAAGTCCGACAAGGCAGAATTTATCATACAGAAATGCACTGAGCTGGGGGCATCGGAGCTTGTATTCTTTGAATCAAAGCGGTGTGTGGCTCACCTGACCGACCCGGACAAAAAGCTCATCCGCTATGAGCGCATCGCCCTTGAAGCCGCCAAGCAGTCCGGCAGGGGGCTGGTGCCCCAAGTGCGGTACATCCCTGATATGGCGGGTGCGGTGAGGGAGCTTGTGACCCATGAGACACCTCTGCTGTGCTATGAGAAAGACGGCGCCCGCCTTTCGGACGTTGCCGTCACCTCCGACACGGCAGTGATGATAGGCTCGGAGGGGGGCTTTGACCCTGAGGAGGCTGACCTTGCGGCACAGATGGGGGCCAAGCCCATATGGCTTGGGAACCGCATCCTCCGCTGTGAGACAGCGCCTGTGGCGGTCACTGCCATACTCATGCACATTTTCGGAGACATATGAATGAAGAATGGAACGTTCTGACGGGTGCTGGGCGGCTTGATCAGCTAATAGGGAATAGTGAATAGCTGGAAGTGACGTGGAGTTGATGGCTTGTTGTCCCCTTTGCCCGCCTACCGTTTAACTTTTTACTTTACCTATTACTTATTACCTTACTTATTACTTATCACTTGTACGAATAGCAAGCCCCCGCAGATATGCTTCTGCGGGGGCTGTGTTTGTTAATGGGGGGATACGTTTATGCAGGGTGTTTCATTGTATGATGTGTTTCACTGCTGCTCAAGGTGAGCGTAGAGGTGCCACATATAGGATGAATTGTAGTGGCTGTCGGAAGTAACTGTTATTCCCCAGTCGTACCCGGCACGCTCACGGTAGGTCTCTATCAGGAGATCCTGTACTGCGCAGTTGGGGTCTGTTATGTTGAATAGCCTTGCAGGTTACCTTGTGATCCCAGAAGTCTTCGCCGCAGAACTTGGTGCCCCAGGATTTGCCGTTGCCCTTTGTGCAGCTGTCAGTTGTTCCGCCTACTACGATATGTGCCGTTTGTATTGGCGAAGGTATAGGTCTGTCCGTTGTTGTCAACGTAGTTGGTCATTGATACGCCGTACATCTCGAAGAAATCCTTCAGGGATCTGCCGGGATAATTGGTGATAACATAGTTTGCAAGCTCTTTTACTTCGTCAAATGTGAGTACATTGTTCTTCGCATCATCTATAACGTTGCGGGTATGTCCTTCAAATACACCGGTATTCTGTCCGCCGTGCCACAATTCCTCCTGGCGAACGGAGAGGTCAATATCCTTCTTGCCGTACCAGATGAGAGTTATGACTTAGCAGAAAGTTCTCCAAATGCCCTAAAATCCGATGAAAGCACGAATAAAAATGAAATTGTTAGTATTGTGCTTGGTATTGCTCCGATTTTGTGATAAAAAGTTTATGCAGATTTTTTTGA
>DGXE01000081.1 GCA_002395525.1 Ruminococcus sp. UBA4240 | reverse complement strand
AACAGAACAGGATAACTGCGCCCTTTTTACTAACGGCTTATACGCCCATAAACAGCTTTGTATAAACATAGCTGTTTATGGGCGTTTTGCATATAAAAAAGAAAGAAGGAATGGATATGACGAAAACAAGGACAAGCAGACTGCTAAGTATGTTCCTGTGCGTGTGCATGGTGTTCCTGTGCATACCCGGTATGAGCTTCAGGGCAGGAGCAGATGTCACTCAGTGGAAGATAGGGGACAGCATCAATCTTGCCGGGAAATGGTTTTATTACGATGATACTGACAGTGTTAATATAAAGCGTGGCAGAGATCTGGCTCACACTGTAGTAACACCGTCCTATAAGGGCGGCTATAAACAATGGAAATTTGCGGATACAATTGAACAGGATCAGATGTATAAAATTGGTAGAATTGATAGCCTTCATGATTCCCACGGCACGCAGAATATTTGGTTAACGCCACCTGCCGGCAAAACCGGTTCGGATGTTCCCACAGGCTTTAGGATCAAGAGCGGCAGCGGAACTATGGATGATCCATACCGGTTTGAGCTGACGTATGCTGCTACAACCCATACCCACACATGGGGCTATAACGCAAGCGGCGCTACTATAACAGCAAACTGCACCGGCACAGGCGACTGCGACATCACCGCAGGGCTGACCATGACCATAAGCGCCCCGACTTCACTCACCTATGACGGCACCGCAAAGACGGCAGCACTCTCCACCGGCTACAACACCACTGCATTCCCCGATACCTACACAATAGAGTATTACAAGGGCACTGCAAAGCTTGATTCCGCTCCTGCGGATGCGGGAACATACACCGCAAAAGTTACTGCCGGTACAGCTACGGCTTCCGTGGATTTCACCATAACACCCAAGACCGTAAGCAGTCCCGCAATAACTCTCTCTCCCGAAAGCTACATCTATGACGGCACCGCAAAGGAACCTGCAGTTACAGTCAAGGACGGAACGACAACTATCCCCGAAAGCGAATATGATGTTTCCTACTCCGACAACACAAACGTAGGAACAGCAAAAGTTACTGTCTCCGACAATGAGGGCGGCAACTACGTTGTAAGCGGCGAAAAGACCTTCACTATCGCAAAGGCAGAGCCTGCCTTTGCTGCCCCCGAAGCAAAGACAGACCTTATATATACCGGTGACGAACAGGAGCTTGTCACCCGGGGCACCACCGAGGACGGCACCATGGAATACAGCCTTGACGGGAACAGCTATTCCGAAGACATACCCACTGCTGTAAACGTAGGCTCCTACACCGTTTACTGGCGTATAACAGGGGATAACAACCACAGCGACAAGGCTCCATCTGCTCTGACAGTAAGCATTGCCAAGGCGGATTCCGATGCACTTTCTCCCATGCCGGTACAGGGTCTTGTATACACAGGCGAGGAGCAGGCACTGCTCACTGTACCCACCGGAAATGAAACCATATATTACTACAAGCTGACTGACGATGAGGGCAATGACCTCACCGATTACAGCACCGAAATACCCACAGGCACCGATGCAGGTATGTACAATGTCACCTGGTATGCAGAAGGTGACGACAACCACAACGACAGCGTTCCCCAGACAATTACCGTATCCATTGCAAAGGCAGACCCTGTGGTAACTGCTCCCCATGCAGCCGATGATCTGAAGGAATACGGTCATCCCCATGCACTGGTAAAGGGCGGCACTACCAGCGGCGGCACTATATGGTACAGCCTTGACGGCGGGGATTTCAGCACGGATATCCCCATTGCGACAGAGGCAGGCACATACACCGTTACCTGGATGGTAATGGGTGATGACAACTACAACGGCACCGAGGAAGAAACGATATACGTTGTAATTGCAGTTAAGGAGGACGGCACATTCCCCGTTCCCGCCGAGGACGGCTCTGCTCCCGTATACTACTCAGCAGTAAAGGCACCCTCCGGCGCAGCACCCTCACTTGTTGCCGGTGTCAGCGAAGAGGAAGAGATGCTGACATGGAATGCACAGCTTTCCGGCACCACCCTCACCTGGGATGCCAAGGACGGCGCAGACGGCTATGTTATAAGCATCCGTGGCAAGGGTGACAAGGCATTCAGGCGCCTTGACCGTGTGACTGAAAAGTCCGCTGACCTTTCCAATCTCAAACCCGGCACCTACATCGTATATGTAAGATACGAAAAGGACGGCAAGCTGGCTAAATGCCGCCAGTCCGCAAGAGCCGTCATTGAGATAGGCTGAGATACACAGCAGCGACCGTAGATCCGAAAGGGTCTGCGGTCTTTTGAGCGTCCCGGTATCGCAGCTTTACTGCGGCTCCCATGAGCCCTGCTGACGGATCCCCGTTCTGCGGGCTTCTTCTGTGAGCCTGTCTGTCTCTTCGTCTGTAAGGCGCACCTTCATGGCATCTGACAGCTTACGGGCGTAGGATGGCTTTGTGATGCCCACTATAGGAACAGCGCCCTTTGCCATTGCCCAGAGTATGGGTATCTGTGATCTGTCTATGCCGTATTTGTCTGCCATTTCCTTCATCGTCCCCAGAAGGCTCTCTATCTTTCTGAATTTGCTCCCGGGGAACATGAGGTTTCTCATGGAAAATGTTGGGAAATGGTTTTCTGCATTGTATCTGCCCGCAAGGGCACCCTGTTCCAGCACCATATAGGCATAGTATGTGATGCCGTTATCCCTGCAGAAGTCTATTATAGGCTGCTGATCGTTCCTCAGCAGGCTGAAATGGTTCTGCACCGCCCCAAGTTTCAGCCCCCGGCTGTCCAGGAGCTTCTGGGCAGTCTTTATGTGTTCCATGGAAACATTGGATATGCCGATGCTCTTTATCCTGCCGTCCTTTATGAGGGGCACAGCCTCATGAAGATTTTTTTCAAGATTGTTGGGCTTATGTATCCAGAAAAGGTCAGCCGATTCTCTCCCCAAACGCTCCATGCTGCTGCTGAATGACTTTTCCAGGGCACTGCTTCTGAATCTTGCATCGGGGAAATACTTGGTGGAAATGAATATATCATCCCGCCCCTTCATAAGCCTGCCCAGCAGCTTCTCACAGGAGCCCATGCCATAGACTGCGGCGGTGTCCCATTTTGTAAAGCCAAGGCTCACAGCAGTCTCGAATGTGCTTTTAAGCGTTTCTTCATCGCTTTTCTGCCCGAATACCATTTTTGAACCGTTGTATCCGTCACCCCACGCCCATGTCCCTATCATAACATCCCTGTTCATGCTTTGCTCTCCTCCTTCATGGCACTTCTTATCCTGCTGAGTGATTCCGGGGCGATACCCAGATAGGTGGCGATGTGTTTCAGGGGTATCCTGTCCGCAAGTTCCGGATACAGCCGCCTGAAATGCAGATAGCGCTCCGTGGCATTTTCCACAAGGAAACCGTTTTCACGGTATATCTTGTATCTCATTGCCCCCTCGAGCAGAGATATCCACAGATCCTTGAATCCTGCACTGGTACGGATAAGCTCCCGTATCCTCACTGCTTCGCACAGCATCACCGTGGTCTCTTCAAGTGTTTCCCACATACACATCCGCTCTGTAAAGCCGAAAAGTCCCTCATCCATGCACAGAGCGCCTGCAGGGGCAAATCCTCTTGTTATGTCGTTGCCCTCCATGTCAACGTAATAGCTCCTTGCCATTCCCGAAAGCACCATCCCCACAGTTTTAGCATCATCCCCCATGGAGGAAAGGAGCCTTCCCTTTGGCACAACACGGAAGGAAGAAAGATCCACGATCTCTCCCAGTGTCTGTTCATCAATGCCTACATTGTACTTGTCCGCAAATGACTTCAGTTCATCCGTGATGTATTTTCTGTCCACTGCTGCCACTCCTTTTTTTGTGAGTTCTATATGTATTATACCACATAAAAACCAGTTTGTCATTGATGTATGTTAATTTTTTAAATGACAATGCGGCACACCCGCCTTGTGACAGGTGCGCCGCATTCATTGCACTTGGGGCAGAGCATGGCAGCTCATGCCTTTTCAATCAGCATATCCATATCAGGATCCCATACAGCAGGGTCATCTGCCCTTCTGAGCATCAGGGCACCATCTGAGTCTGTAAAAGACTTTGTATGCTGATTCCCGTGCCTGCTCACCTTGCTGCAGCGAAGAAGGGTTGCACAAACTTAAAAGTGTTATGGGAACACTCCGCAGACTATTGTTGGGCTGTCTTTACCGCCTGAGTTTCTGCCCATGCCGGGGCGAAGCCGCTGTTAAGGGCAATGCGCTGTGAGGGGATGTTTGAACAGGCGGTGCCATAGAAGGGAATGTCCCCCATTTCGATTATCCTGTTCATAAGCAGAGTCACAAGGTAAGTTCCCACGCCCTTGGAGCGGCAGCGGGGCAAAACGTCTATCCCTATCTGCTGCCAGTGGGGGGCATCCTCCGAGCAGCCCGCCATGCCCATGATGCCGTCTTCGTCAAGAGCCGCAACGGTGATCCTGTCGGGGCGGACGGGGCAGGGAGCGGGATATGCAATGGCATTGGTGAAACGCTCATCGCCGTAGAAGGGTGTTATCTCACTGCCATAGAACCACTTTACCGGGAAACGCTCCTCCGTCCTGACTTCACGGCAGGGGAGGAACATATGGTGTGTAGGCTCCATCTCATAGCCGTATTTTTCAAGCTCCCCGTTTATTCTGAGAAGAGAGCCGAATTCAAGCAGATGATGACCCTGTGTGTCTCTTGTCAGGCTGTACAGAAACTCATGCAGACATTCATCCGCCATGATGACTGTGGTAGCCCCCAGAGTCACCATCTGGAAAAAGGGCATACCGGGGGCATAGCTGCGCCTACCCTCATTCAGAGCTGGCAGGGTGATGACCACCTTCTCGCTTTTAAGATCTTCCAAAGTGCAGTTATAGTCAATTGCAAGCTGTCTGAGCAGCCTGTTGTAGTATTCTGTCATTTGTCCTCCTTATGAGCAAAGCAGACCCGCTGACCGGTGATGACAGCGGGTCGATACAGTCTGAATGACGGCGGGAGACTATGCTATCTCCATCTTGTAGCCCATACCCGATACCACCTTGATGTATCTGGGATTGTGGGGATCCTCCTCCAGCTTGCAGCGTATCCTGCGGATGTGCTCCACAAGTATCTTTTTCACGTCGTATGCCTCTTCCTTCCAGACGTTGGAGTATATGTCGCTTATGCTGCATACAGAGCCACAGTTTTCCGCAAGGTACTTCACTATGCCGTATTCGATGACCGTAAGGCGCACAGCTTTTCCGTTCTTGTAGACCTGTCTTGTGCGGCGGTCTATGGTGATGCTGCCGTTGCTCAGCATCTCAGACGCATTGCGGGCGGCGGAGGAGCCCTGCTGACGGCGCAGCATGGCGATTATACGTGCTTTGAACTCATAGGCGGCAAAGCCCTCTGCACTCATGACCTGATCCGCCCCCTTTTGGAGCGCCATGACGGTGTACATCTCATCGCCCTTGTCGCACAGCATCATGACAGGTATGTCTGAAACAGCCCGCACCCTTTCAAGGAGCTTTAAGCAGGGGGAGGTGATGTCGGTGTCCCTTATGATGAGCATATCCCCGCAGGAGAGCATGGAAACAGGCTCCTGTGTCCTTATGACCCTGATGTTCTCGGAAAGCAGTATGGCGGATATATCCGGATCGCCCTTGTGGTCGGCAGGATCGGCAAAAAGAATGACGGGTTCCTTCAGGCTTATATCTATCATAGTGATGCCTCCTTGTGGTTATCTCATTTGTTTTGTTTTACACGGTGGTTTTTATCTTTCTGATATGAATACAAATGAGCGGAGACAAATTTCTCAGATTTTCTTGAATTTACAAAAAATTCACAAACAGTGTGATCGATCCAAGGTGCAGCGTATTGTCACCTGACATTAGGGAATGTATCCCTCTTTTCATTGACACTGCCACCCCGGTATGCTATAATGATGACATGAGCACACAGCGGCACAAGTTGATGCTGCGGGAAAGGATTACAGGATGACTTACGAAGAAATAGTCAAAAACAAGGAAATACTTGAATACTATAAAAGGGCGTGCATCATCCTTGACTCTCTGGGGTATACGGATCACTCAACAGCCCATACAAAGCTGGTGGCAGAGAGGGCTGCGGATCTGCTCAGAGCCTTTGAGTACGGGCAGGATGTGATCGAGCTTGCAAGGATCGCAGGCTTCATGCACGACATAGGGAACGCCATCAACAGGCATAACCATGCGGAATACGGTGCTCTGCTCGCCAATGAGATACTGAAAGAAACCGACATGGCGCTCCCCGACAGAGTGCAGATAGTATCTGCCATAGCAAACCATGATGAATCCCATGGAGTGGCATCCGACCCTGTTTCTGCGGCACTCATAATCGCAGACAAGACAGATGTGCGCAGGAGCCGTGTACGAGTAAAGGATCCCATGCTGTTTGATGTACACGACCGCGTGAATTATGCGGTGACGGCAACAAGGCTCCGGTACGGTCTGGAGGAAAGGCGCATCACACTCTACCTCACCATTGATGAGAATATTTGCACCATGTATGATTATTTTGATATATTCCTTGACCGCATGACCATGTGTTCACAGGCTGCCAGAGTGCTGGATACACAGTTCTCACTGAAAGTGAACGGCCAGAGAGTTCTGTGAGGTCATAAAACTGGAGCAGGGAGCTAAGGGGCAGAACCGTAAGCGGCTGCCTGATACCCGGTGATGAGGATGAAAACACCCGCCGTCTGCACGCCCGCAAACGGCGGGTTTTCTGTATACAGGCGGAAGTTTTTATGATCATCTGATGAGTTAAGGTTTGTTTAAGGTGGGGGTGTTATCATTGCTGCAGTAAACAAAAACCGAAAGGACGGATAGTTATGAAAAAGACTGTAAAGACCGTTGCTCTCCTTGGTGCTGTGGTAATGACATTCTCTGCTGTGCCCTGTGCATTTGCGGATGTGGCGGCATCGGCAGTGACCTCAGCTTCATTATCCGCAAGCACATCCCGGACCATAAAGTACGGCAGGGTGACTGCCATAAACGGCAATAAGATCACACTTGCCCTTGGTACCTTCTCACAGGGGGGCATGAACGGCACACCCCCCGAAATGCCCACAGGGGGTCAGCAGGGCACACCCCCCGAAATGCCTGCAGACGGACAGCAGGGCACACCTCCCGGAATGCCCTCAGGCGGACAGCAGGGTACACCACCTGAAAAGCCATCGGGAGACCAGCAGGGAACACCTCCCGAAAAGCCTGACGGTGACGGCAAGGGCGCAGGGAATGGCTTTACCGAGAGCGGCAAGAGTGTGATCCTCACCCTTTCAAGCAGCAAGCTCCTCACCAAAAACGGCAGCTCCGCTGAGGTGTCCGACATTGCAGTGGGGGATATACTGAAGCTCACCTACAATTCCGGCGGCAAGATCTCCGGCATTGAGATACTATCCACACAGGGTATGGGGAAGCCAGGCGGACAGGGCAGCATGGGCAGCACCTCCATGGAGCTTTCCGCAAAATATACCGTTTCCTCCGGCAGCAAAAAGGTCACATCAAAGACCATAACCGATAGCAATTCAGATGAGAATGCGGTGCTTGTGACCGGCGGCGGGAAGTTTGCGCTCACAGATGTGAACATCAAGAAGACCGGGGACACCTCCAGCGAGGACGGCAGCAACTTCTACGGCCTTAATGCGGCGGTGGCGGTGCAGGCAGACAGCACCGCAGTCATCAGCGGCGGGAAGATAGTTACGGATTCCGAAGGCTCCAACGCTGTTTTTGCCACAGGTGAGAATGCCAAGGTCACTGTGACCGGCACCACCATCTACACCAAGGGCAACTCCTCAAGATGCCTTGATGCCACCTACGGGGGCACTGTAACAGGCTCTGACCTTGTGATAAAGACCTTAGGGGCACACTGCGCACCCCTTGCCACCGACAGAGGGGGCGGCACGGTGACTGTTTCCGACAGCAAGCTGTATTCCTCCGGGGACGGCTCTCCCTGCATATATTCCACGGGTGATATTTCCGCCGCCTCTTGCACAGGCAAGGCAACAGGGGCGCAGATAGCCGTTGTGGAGGGGAAGAACTCCATCACCCTTGACAAATGCACCCTCATCGGTGCAGGGAAGAACGGCGTTATGCTGTACCAGAGCACCTCCGGGGATGCGGATGTGGGCACGGCTGTGTTCAACTGCAAGGACAGCTCCCTGAAGACCACCTCAACAGGCCCTATGTTCTACATCACCAACACCGATGCGGTGATAAATCTGGAGAACACAAAGCTGGTATTCTCCTCCGGAGTGCTCATAGACACGGCGGGGAACAGTACCAACAACTGGGGCAGAGAAGGGGAGAACGGCGGCAATGTCACCCTCAATGCAGCAAAGCAGACTTTGAAGGGGGACATCACCTGCGACAGCATAAGCTCCGCTGAGATAAATCTTTCGGCAGGCTCCTCCCTGACAGGCGCCATTGACACAGCCAACACAGGTGACGTATCAGTCACCCTTGACAGCACCTCAAAGTGGAATGTGACCGCAGACAGCTACGTAACTGCAATTACGGATGCTGATGGCACCTATTCCAACATCATCTCCAACGGCCACACCATCTACTATTCCGCCTCTGACAGCCGCAACAGCGCACTGGGCGGAAGGACGGTCACCCTTTCCGACGGCGGCAGACTGGTTCCTGTAAAGTAAAACTTTACTCTTTTCCTCCAACCATCTCCTCTCCCCGAAACCGGGGGGGAGGAGATCGTTTTAATGACGTAAGATCGTTGAACGGTGAATAGGTGTCAGTAAACTTATTACTTATTACATATCTCCTCCAGCCATTCTCTTTCAGGATGGCCAAGCAGTGGTGCAATGGTGTCGAAGACCCTTTGGTGGTAGGCTGAGAGCAGGGCAGTGTCCTCCGGGGTCATATCCTCCCAAAGTATGGCATCCATGTCAAAGGGGACAAGGGTAACAGTCTCAAAGCACAACCGCTTTTCGTCGTATTCCCTGCACAACATCAGGTTTTCAAGCCTTATGCCGAACTTTCCGTCAATGTATACCCCCGGCTCATCGGAGGTGAGCATCCCCGGCTGAAAGGGAACAGGAGACTTCTCCCTCATGCGTATGCCCTGGGGACCTTCGTGTACGCTCAGGCAATACCCCACACCGTGGCCGGTGCCGTGGTTGTAGTCACAGCCTATGTCCCATATGGGCTTTCGTGCCAGTATATCAAGGTTCACTCCGCTGCACCCCTTTGCAAAGACTGCCGCCGCCAGCCGCAGATTGCCCTTGAGCACGGCGGTGTACGCCCGCTTTTCTTCAAGGGTCAGCTCTCCCAGCGCAATGGTGCGTGTGATGTCGGTGGTGCCGCAGAGATACTGCCCTCCCGTGTCAAGGAGGAGAAAGCCCCTGTCATCAAGGGGAGTGTTTGAATTTTCATCGGCGCTGTAGTGAACTATGGCGCCGTTTTTCCCGTATGCGCTTATTGGCTCAAAGGACTGGTAGAGATAGCCCTCTCCCTGCTTTCTGAATTCCTCCAGCTTGTCAGAAACGGCGATCTCATCAAGGGAGCGTATGGTGTCCCTGTCAGCGGCCTTCAGGAAATATATGAGCTTTATGACCGCCACAGCATCCATAATGTGCGCCTTTCGGATGTTCTCACACTCTGTGGGGTTTTTCACCGCCTTCATTTCTTTTACAGGCGATGTGATACAGCGGCACACCGGCTTTCTCCATGCCCTTGCACAGCCCTCCTCATAGGCACGGAAGGCGGCATAGGAAAAGGTAGTATTGTCATAGATGATGCTGTCTATGCGGGTGCCAAGCTCCTCCATATATCCATAGAAGATGCCATAGGGGCACAGGGTCACTCCGTCTGCGGCAAGCTCTGCCGCAAGCTCCTCATCCACTGTGCCTTCCCCTGCAAATAGCATCATACTGTCCGGGTGGACAACAAGAAAGGTAAGCGCCACAGGAGTGTACTTCACATCCGACGAACGGATGTTCAGAAGCCAGGCGATCTCATCAAGGGCTGATATGACAAAGGCGCTTTTTCCCGGGTACCGTCTTGTGTCAAGAGCCTTCCTGAGAGCGGCTGCCTTTTCTCTGCGGCTCTTTCCAGTGTACCTCTCATCAAGCTCAAAGACAGGGGCAAACTCCATCGGGGGGCGGTCATCCCATATCCGTCCCACAAGGTCGGTATCCGGTGCGACCTTTATGCGGGAGAATCTGCTGTCGCAGTCCGTAAGCTCCTTTATAAATCGCATGGACACAGTCCTTGGATCAAAGCCTAATGAGTACAGCCTGTTTGCTGAAAGAAACTCCGGTATGCTGGGGACATCCTTTTCCCCCTGCTTCATAAGGGTGATGCCTGTGCCCTTAAGCTGGTTCTCTGCCTGTATGAAATATCTGCCGTCTGTAAAAAGGAATGCCTTGTCCCTTGTAACGATGAGTGTCCCCGCAGAGCCTGTAAAGCCAGACATATACTCCCTTGCCTTGAAGCAGGGGGCTGTGTATTCCGACTGGTGTGGATCGGAGGAGCCTATGAGATATGCATTAAAGCCCTCTTTTGCCATAAGCTCACGCAGCTTTGATATTCTTTCTCTTACGTTCATTTCTTTGATGTGCCCCTTTCAAGGAATACAGTAGCCTCCATATCCGCGGCGTGGAGGGCGTAGGCAAGGGGGAACATCTCAAAGGCGTTGCCGACGATATTCACATCACCTGGCTGGGAAAAGCCCATGTGGAAGCGTATTGCAAAGGCCTCCTCACGGGTCAGTCGCATAAAGCCGGATATGATGTAGACAGACTTCTCCCCGTGGCCGTAGGGCAGCTTGTCGTCAACTGTGTAGTAGGGCACCTTCTCCCACACCCCTGTCTGCTCGTTCTTTGCATTGCGCATGGATACGGAGTAGAAATTCACCTTGCATATGTCGTGGAGCAGTGCCACAAGGGCGATAGTCTCGTCCGAGGCGGTAAGACCGTATACATCCCGGACACGCTCCCTCTCCATATATGCCTTCAGGCACTCATACACATGGAGGGAATGCCACAGAAGCCCTCCCTCAAAGGAGCCGTGATACCGTGTGGAGGCAGGGCAGGTGAAAAAGTCGCTCTGGGGGGAGAGGAGATATTCAAGCATCTTATCCGCCCCATCCCTTTTGATGTTTGAGCGGTATATGTCAATAAACCTTTCCTTTAAATCCTCGATGCTGATAGATTCCATAGCTGTTTCCTTTCGTGATAAGAGTTAGAGCCCAGAAGCAAGCCCTTGACGGGGATAGAAGACTTGGTTTCCTCTTTGCATTGTGTCGGTGTGCTCCCTCCGCCCCTACCGGGGCACCTCCCTCTGAGAGGGAGGCTTTGATTGCCCTACTGTGTGACAATTCTTCGTGGGGGAGAAAGGCTCCCTCTTTGAGGGAGCTGTCGCCCTTGGGCGACTGAGGGAGCCATAAGGCAGCAATAGAGATAAAAAGCCATCCAGTCTGCATCAAAGGCACTCGCTTCTGAGTCTTTTTTTGCGGCCTGTTAGGGCTCAAAGCTTTCCAATTGCATTCGTTCCATTATCTTCAAATCTATCCTGTTACAAACGCCTTTGAAGTCCCTTTCTATTTCAGGAATTGTGATATGTATCACGTCAAGCCCATAGGTCTCAAGTATTTCCGTATGTATACTGTCGTATTCGTGTCCTTCTTCCATGTAATGCTGAAAGCCATCAATTTCTATTACCAAACGTGCTTTATGACAGTAAAAATCGGCGATGTAATTATTTATGACTTTTTTTCGCTGAAACCTGACAGGATGTGCACTGAGATGATCATACCACAGATGCTTTTCAAGGCTCAGCATTTTTTTGCGCAGTTCCTTTGCTTTCGGGATAATGCTTTTGTTGTACGGCAGTGACATATTTCCCTCCTTAAGGGAACGTGGCTTACAGAAGCAGGGGCGGCTGACAGAGAGCCGCACCATGTCTTTATCTGTTCCCACAATTGAGGTGCTTTTCACAGATAGAGGCTATTGGTCATAGGCTATCAATCAGTTTTACTTTACCTATTACCTATCTCTGATTGCTTGATGTTTACTGATCCTGTAAGCTGCATATGGTCGTAGGCAAATTCAATGCCATTTTCGGCGTATGCTGCAAGCAGAGTGCCCTTGATGTCGCTGCAGGCGGTGTAGTTGTCTTCGGCGGAGCGTGTCTCCACAAAGCATGTAAGCATGACACCGCTGGATTCAAGGCTCACATTGACGAATATGGGCTTGTCTGCACGGGTAACGGTAAGGGGATGCTCCCTGACGGTCTGAATGAATATATCCTTTGCAAGCTGGAGTTTCTCCGGCACCTGTGCATCCTCGTAGGTGATGGTTACCTTCACGGGGTATTTATTGGTGATGTCCGAGGTGGTCAGGTTCTTCACACTTGCCTTGTCGAGTATGGAGTTGGGGATGATACAGTCTGCATTGTCGATGATGTTGGTGATTATGGTATGCCGCAGGGTGATGGAGCGCACATAGCCCGTCAGCTTTTCCCCTCCCACGGAGACCTCCACACGGTAGCCTATGTCAAAGGGCTTGAACCACACCAGTATGAAGCCGTGGACGATATTGGACAGTCCCTCCTGGAAAATAAAACCCAGCACTACCACCAGCATTGATGATGACATGAGTATGGTGTTGCCGAAGGAGCTGAGGGTCTCGGACTCGGATGCCACCCGTATCACCACGAATATGGTGACTATGGCCTGTACCACGCCCTTTATGAAGGACGTCTTGATAGAAGCCTTCTTCTTTTTGTTGACCAGCTTGTATACAAGGTCTATGATCAGCACCAAAAGGCAGCCTGCAAGTATATACGCACCGCAGGTAAGCCCCTTCATTATCATTGTATTATCCGGCATGGGAAACTCCTTTCAGGGGGATGTTTAGTGAATAGCTAACAGCTGATAGTGGATATCCGGCAGTGATGAGAAACCGGCGGCTTGCCTTTCTCTGATCAACAGCCAATAGCGGTGATGATGCATTGTCAGCCTCTATTATACCATGAACAGCGGCAGAAATCAATAGTGTTTGGGAAAATGGGTCAGCATGGACGTTATGCTCTGTAAACAGGACGATTGTTAATATCAATGATACCCGAGCAGAAACAGCTATAGTCAGCGGATAGATCACAAAAAGCACCCTTCATAAAGAAAGGGTGCCTTGTCAGATTTGTGCTTTTTTAGGCAAAGAGTGGGCTGTAACACCGTCGCGGGCTGCCTATGTCAACTGACAGCCCTGACCCTTACTTTACAGCAGGCTCCCACTTGCATCTCACGGGAGATACGATGGAGCCGTCCTTCTTCATTGCGGTCATTGCCTTGTCAACGGCCTTGCGGTCAAGGCCTGTAATCTCGGCTATCCTGCCTGCATTCAGCGGTTCTCCTGCTTTTCTCATAGCATCCAGGATCTGTTCCTTTTCGGTCATGTGTATACCTCCTTACAGTGATCATGCTCTTGCTGAGCGGGTCTGTCCTCTTTCAGAATTCGATAGTTTCCGGTGCCTCGGTGAATGAGGAAAATGTGGCTTTTGCATTTTTGAAGTACAGCACCTGGGTGTTGTCATCATCAGCGCTGTACATGGCCTTCAGTGAGGGCATCTTTTCAAGCATTGCCACCTTTGCATCCCTTCTGTCGTCGTTCACAAGCTCCCCTGAAACACGAAGCCATTTTCCGTCCTTGTATGCGCAGATCTCCACCTTTGGGTTTGCTGCTATCTGCTTTGAGACCTCCTTGACCTTCCCGGTCTGGATGTAGAGCCTTCCCTCATAGAGCAGGGCTGTCCCAAAGGGTCTTACTCTGGGCTGGTCGCCCTGGACAGTTGCAAGATAGTAGGTCTGTGCCTCATCAAGAAAGCTGCATACTCTTTCAATACCGTTCATATTATACCTCCATTCCGACAGGCATTCCCGTGACAGTATGCCTGATTTGTGCCATTATAGCATATTGCTTCATGCTTTGCAAGTATTGTGTGAATTTGCTGCACCGTCTCTGAGCTGTTCCTTGACGGCAGCACAGGACGGTCACTGCCGGAGATATTCCATCAGTTCATCAAGCCTGTTTTCCATATCGTGGACGCCCAGATGGTACAAATTGCCCAGCTTGTCCATATCCCCCTCAAAGCGGGTCACCTCCACAGGCTCGGAGGGGGCGATGAGAAAGAGCCTGCTCCGGGATGCCTTCTCCTCCAGCATATCCGCCATGCGGTTGAATCTTTCATTTGTTTTGCTCATGCTTTTTACAAACTCGGGATATCTGCGGTACATAAGCCTTGCCGTGGGAGGAAGCCCCGGCTTTCTGCGGAATGATAGCTCTCTGGTGCGCACCACCACAATCTTCTTCTCCCCGGAGCTTTTTACCCACCCCATGGGTATCTTCTCCGAGCAGCCGCCGTCAAGATATGGAACACCGTTTATCATGACAGGCATGGAGATGTAGGGCACAGTGGCTGAGGCCTGCACCGCCCTGAAAAGGTCGCAGTGACCCTTTTCAAAGTATTCCGTCTGCCCTGTCAGAAGGTTTGTGGCAGACACTGCCAGCCGTCTGGAGGGGTCGCAAAGCCGCTTTTTATCTATGGGCATTTTCTTCATTATGTCCCTGTACAGGTATGTAAAGCCCGTTATCCCGCCGTCACGCCTGTATGCACCCAGTCCGCAGTAGTTGGTGTCATGGCGGTAGGTAAGGTCTATCCTTGCGCCGTAGCCTATCTGTCCTGCAGCGTAGCACATAGCGGACAGGGCACCTGCCGAACACCCCACCACAGATGTAAAGTTGATGCCGTTCATCATAAGGCAGTCAAGCACACCCAGCGTGTAAAGCCCCTTCCAGCCGCCGCCCTCAAGGACAAGGCAGCCGGGCGTAAGGCTTCCGTCAGCTTTTCCCGTGGGCAGTCTGTCTATATATCTGTATATTTTCCTGTTCATTCAGTTTCTCACCTTTTGTTTTCTCATGTATTCCACAGTCCTGTGAAGAGTATCCCAGTGGTATATCTTTTCCAGATTGGAGGAAAAATCAAGGCCGTACCGCTGCTGCAGCCTTCCCAGCAGCATCTCTCTTTCCCTGTCCCTGGCATCGGCATTTTTCAGGTCGTAGAAGCTGAGCTGCACCGGCATATGTTCCGATGTAAGATTGTACAGGCTGACCCCGATCAGGCGCACAGGTCTGTGTTCCACAGTTTCAAGCATCCTTGCAGCCTCATTGTAAATGGTCACGCCGTCATCAGTCTGCATAAGAGCGTGAGAACGGCTGATAGACCGCATATCGGCATAGGTCAGCTTCAGACTGACTCCCTGTCCCTGCAGCCCCACTCTCCGGGCGCGGTTCTCCACACACAATGACAGCAGCAGGAGCACATCCCGCAGTACCCCGTAGTCGTACACATCCTGCTGGAACGTCACCTCCCGTCCGACAGATTTGGCGTTTTCCGGGCGGTAAGGGGTAACTTTGCTGTCATCTATCCCGAATGCCAGCTGCGTCAGCCATTTGCCGTGCTTTCCCAGCAGTGACACCACTTTTTCCGTGTTGTTCTGTATGTCACGGACGGTGTTTATCCCGTTTGCGTGCAGCTTTTCCGCGGTTTTTGCCCCCACGGTGTACAGTACTCTCACATCACGGTCAATGACCAGCCCGATAAAAGCCTGTGGGGACAGTATCTCAAAATAGCCGTCTGGCTTTTTCTCCTCGCTTGCCATTTTTGCCGCAGTTTTGGAGTATGCCAAGCCCACAGAGCAGGTAAGCCCCAGTTCTCTGTAAGTCCTTTCCTTGATGGCTCTTGCGATCTGTCTTGCCCCGTCCCAGTCCCTGGCTTTCTCTGTCACATCCAGATAGGCTTCATCAAGGGCGATAGCCTGTGAGGCGGCGGCATAGGTGTTCCATATGTCATGGAGCTTATCTGATACTGCCTTGTATTTGCCAAAATCCGGGTGCATGAATATGCCGCCGGGGCAAAGACGGTAGGCTTCCTTGATGTTCATTGCGGAATGGACACCGAATCTTCTTGCTCCATAGCTGCAGGTCGCCACTACTCCCCGCTCGTGGGGCAGTGAGCCGATTATAAGCGGCTTTCCCCTCAGTGAGGGGTCATCCCGCATCTCCACTGATGCATAAAAAGCATCCATATCAACGTGTATTATTATCTGCTGCATCATGACCGACCCTGTGAACAGTCACTCTGACTGTATAGCAAAACGACAGATCCCTTTGGCGTTTGCTGTTTGACGATACGCACGCAGCAAGCTTTTAACGCTTGGCACTGTGCGGGTTGCTTGTATAATTCTACCATAAGTGCCGCCTCATGTCAACATGGTAAGGCTTTTCTCCCTGCCATGAAAGGCAAAGCAGCCTGCACAAGGTACAGACTGCTTTTATGTCTCACATGGGATGGCGGATACTCAGTCCGTAACGGGAGGAACGGATAAGTCATCGGCGGGAGCCTCTGCGGGAGCATCCTTCTTTGCGTCGGGATCGTACTTCCAGTCAAGTTCGTCACGCATGAGCTTTTCAAAGTCGTCCCCGTCTATCTTCTCATTCTCGATGAGATATTCGGACAGGCGCACAAGCTGATCCCTGTGGGCGGTAAGTATCTCCTCACACTCCTTGTATGCCTTTTCGATGAGCTTCTTGACCTCCTCATCGATGATCGCTGCGGTGGAATCTGATATGTTCTGGGTATGGCCGTAATCCCTGCCCAGGAACACTTCCTCGCTGCCTGCATAGAGCACAGGCCCCAGTTTCTCGGAGAAGCCGAAGCGTGTCACCATGTTCTTGGCTTGCTTTGTGGCATCCTGTATATCCCCGGATGCACCCGTGGTGATATCGTCAAATACCAGGGATTCGGCAACTCTGCCGCCCATTGACCATACAAGACCCTGGTACATCTTGTTCTTGGTCACAAACTGGTCGTCTGTGGTGGGGCGTACCATGGTAAAGCCCCCTGCACGCCCTCTGGGGATGGTCGTTACCATATGCACCTTGTCCACTTCGGGGAGATGATATGCTGCAACTGCATGGCCTGCCTCGTGGTATGCGGTTATGCGCTTGTCCCTGGGGGTAACAAGGTGAGATTTTTTCTCGGGGCCTGCCACTACCTTGATAGTAGCCTCCTCTATGTCCGCCTCTGTGATGGCCTTGCGGTTGTGACGGGCAGCAAGGAGTGCAGCCTCGTTGAGAAGGTTCTCAAGATCTGCGCCTGTGAACATCTGTGTGGTCTTTGCGATGATGTTAAGGTCAACATCGGGTCCTAAGGGCTTGTTCTTTGCGTGTACCTTGAGTATCTCCTCACGTCCCTTTACGTCGGGATAATCCACCATGATCTCACGGTCAAAGCGGCCGGGACGCAGCAGCGCGGGGTCGAGTATATCACGGCGGTTTGTGGCTGCCATGACGATAACGCCCTCATTGCCCTCAAAGCCGTCCATTTCGACCAGCAGCTGGTTCAGGGTCTG
>DGXE01000011.1 GCA_002395525.1 Ruminococcus sp. UBA4240 | reverse complement strand
ACGTATGCAGCAGAAGGAAGAGAACTTAGACAGAAAGATGGATTCCTTTGAGAAAAAGGAGGAATCCCTTCAGAAGAAGCTGAAGGCTGCGGACGAAAAGCTGGAAGAGGCAGAGAAGATCAAGAGCTCCGAGATGGATGTGCTGGAGCGCATCTCACAGCTCACCGTTGAGGAGGCAAAGGCTCAGCTGCTGAGTCTGCTGGACAACGAGCTGGAGCACGAAAAGGCTCTGCGCATACAGGCAAACGAGCAGCAGATCAAGGACAGCTGCGAGGAGAAGGCAAGGGCGCTCGTGGCGCTTGCTATCACAAAGTATGCCGCAGATCAGGTGGCAGAGACGGCGGTTTCCGTTGTGCCCCTGCCCAATGATGACATGAAGGGCCGTATAATCGGACGTGAGGGACGCAATATCAGAACGCTTGAGACCCTGACAGGGGTAGAGCTTATAATAGACGATACTCCCGAGGCCATAACCCTGTCCTGCTTTGACCCTGCAAGGCGTGAGGTGGCAAGGATAGCCCTTGAAAAGCTCATTGCCGACGGGCGCATACATCCCGCAAGGATCGAGGAGATGGTGGACAAGGCAAAGCGTGAGGTGGAGCACATCATCAAGCAGGAGGGCGAAAAGGCCATTCTGGAGACCAATGTCCACGGCATGAACCACGAGCTGGTAAGGCTGGTAGGCCGCCTGCACTACAGGACCTCCTACCGTCAGAACGTGCTCAAGCACTCTATCGAGGTGGCTCATCTGGCCGGCATGATGGCATCAGAGCTTGGTGTGGATGCTACCACCGCAAGGCGTGCAGGCCTGCTCCACGATATAGGCAAGGCTCTTTCCTACGAGATAGAGGGCTCCCATGTACAGATAGGCGTTGATGTCTGCAAGAAGTACAAGGAAAGCCCGGAGATCATACACGCAGTAGAGGCGCATCACGGGGATGTGGAGTGCCGCACTGTCATAGCTGCCCTTGTACAGGCTGCTGATGCCATTTCTGCAGCACGTCCCGGTGCAAGAAACGAGAACTACGAGAACTACATCAAGCGTCTTGAAAAGCTGGAAGAGATCTGCTCCTCCTACGACGGGGTCGAGAAGTCCTACGCTATCCAGGCGGGTCGTGAGGTGCGCATTATGGTGCTGCCCGACAAGATCAACGATGACAGGATGACTCTGCTCGCCCGTGAGATAGCAAAGAGGATCGAATCCGAGATGCAGTATCCCGGTCAGATAAAGATCCACATGATAAGAGAATCAAGAGCGATAGAATATGCCAAGTGACCTGCATTGTAACTGCTTTTGAGCAAGCGAACAACAAGTAGTGGGCGGTGGGTAGCTGTGCTATTCACTGCCCTTTTGCTACCCATGACAAGGTGGTGTTGATATGAGATCTTCACGTAAGGTATTATCTGTTATGGCTGCCCTGTTTCTTCTTGCAGGCTGTGCATCACAGCCCCGGGAAACGGCTGTGACGAGGTCAGATCCGCAGGAGGCTTCTGCTGTGAAGGTGGGCATTGCCATGCCTACAAGGGATCTGCAGAGGTGGAACCAGGATGCACAGCATCTGAAGCAGGAGCTTGAAAAGCTGGGCTATGCCGCAGATATACAGTTTGCAGGGAATGATCCGGACACCCAGATATCCCAGATAAGCAAGATGATAGACTCCGGGGACAGGGCGCTCATCATAGCCTGTGTGGACAGCAATTCCCTTTCCGGGGTGCTTGAAAGGGCAGATGATGAGGATATACCCGTCGTGGCATACGACAGGCTCATCATGGATACGGATGCGGTGGACTGCTACGCCTCCTTTGACAACTACCTTGTAGGGTACAAGCAGGGCACCTTCATCAAGGAGAAGCTGGATCTTGACCACCTTGACCGCACCTACAACATAGAGATATTCTCCGGGGACATGGCCGACAACAACTCCCGCTACTTCTATGAAGGGGCTATGGATGTGCTCTCCCCCTATATAGAGGAGGGGAAGCTCATAGTGCCGTCCGGGAAGATATCTCAGGAGGACACTCAGGTCTCCGGCTGGGAGACCTTTACCGCCAAGGCACGCATGGACGAGATACGCTCCATGTACTACAAGGACGGCACCGTCCTTGATGCGGTGCTGTGTCCCAACGACACCACGGCTCTTGGGGTGATATACTCCCTGACTGTGGGATACAACGGAAGCTGGCCCATCATCACCGGGCAGGACTGTGACACCGCCAACATCTCCTATATGCGGGAGGGCAAGCAGGCCATGGATATTTTCAAGGACACCCGGAAGCTTGCTGTAAAGGCGGCGGAGATGATAGACGACCTGCTAAACGGCAGAGAGCCCTCCGTAAATGACACCGAGACCTACGACAACGGCAGTGAGGTCATCCCTGCCTATCTGTGCGAGCCTATGGTGGCAACTGCCGACAACTACTGGGAAATACTGGTGGAGTCGGGCTACTATAACGAAGAGGTAGTTTCATAAGGGCTGGCAGCAGCCGTTATAGATGTTTCAAAGAGTCTGCCGCATCATGCGGCAGGTTCTTTATTTGACTATGAGGAGAAGCAAATGGCAAGAAAGAAGACTCCCGAGACCGAGAAGAAGTCCAAAAAGCCTGCCGCCTACATTGCGGGCAGCGGCGAGGTGGTAAACGAGGCCATAACCGAGACCCTTGAAAAGAACTATATGCCCTATGCGGCAAGTGTCATCGTGTCAAGGGCGCTGCCTGAGATAGACGGCTTCAAGCCCTCCCACAGAAAGCTCCTCTACACCATGTACAAGATGGGGCTTTTAAACGGGAACAAGACCAAATCCGCCAACATCGTGGGGCAGACCATGAAGCTCAACCCCCACGGGGATCAGGCCATATATGACACTATGGTGCGCCTTGCCAGAGGGAACGAAGCGCTGCTGCACCCCTATGTGGAGAGCAAGGGCAACTTCGGCAAGGCGTATTCAAGGGATATGGCGTATGCCGCCCCCCGTTACACCGAGGCAAAGCTGGAGCCTGTATGCGCAGAGCTTTTCCGTGACATAGACAAGGACACGGTGGACTTTGTCCCCAACTATGACAATGAGACCACGGAGCCTGTACTGCTGCCCACTACCTTCCCCAATATCCTTGTGAACAACAACATGGGCATTGCGGTGTCAATGGCATCCAATGTGTGCTCCTTCAATCTGGAGGAGATATGCAAGGCAACTATCGGGCTGATAAAGAACCCGGACTTTAACATATCGAGCGTAATAAAGGGACCCGACTTTGCAGGGGGCGGATACATAGTCTACGATGAGGCGGAGCTTGAAAAGATATACCGCACGGGCAGAGGCTCGGTCAGGGTGCGCTCAAAGTACAGCTATGACAGCACCGATCACTGCATAGAGATAACCCAGATCCCTCCTACCACCACCATAGAGCAGATAAAGGACAAGGTGGTGGATCTGGCTAAGGCGGGTAAGCTGCGGGAGATAAACTACATCCGTGACGAATCCGATCTCTCCGGCCTTAAAATAGCCATTGACATCAAAAAGGGCACGGATCCGGACAAGCTCATGCGGAAGCTGTTCCGCATGACCCCCCTTGAGGACACCTTCTCCTGCAATTTCAACATCCTTATAGCCGGGTACCCCCATGTAATGGGCGTGTATGAGATACTCACGGAGTGGATAGCCTTCCGCAAGGAATGTGTGAAGCGGCGGGTATTCTTCGACCTTGCAAGGAAGAAGGAAAAGCTGCACCTGCTCAAAGGTCTGGGAAAGATAATCCTTGACATAGACAAGGCAGTGCGCATAGTTCGTGAGACCGAGGAGGAGGATGCTGTTGTCCCCAACCTGATGATAGGCTTCGGCATAGATGAGGTGCAGGCGGAGTACGTAGCGGAGATAAAGCTGCGGCACCTGAACCGTGAGTACATCCTCAAGCGCATATCCGAGACGGAGGAGCTTGAAAAGGACATTGCGGACATGGAGGAGATACTCAGTGACAGCGCAAGGCAGTACGGCATCATAACCGAGGAGCTGAATGCTGTCATAAAGAAGTACCGCCAGCCCCGCCGCTCCATGTTCTGCTTCCCCGATGAGAGCGAGGAGGAGGAGGAGACCGAGGACACACCCGATTACAATGTAAACCTTTTCTTCACCCGTGAGGGCTATTTCAAGAAGATAACCCCCCAGTCCCTGAGAATGTCCGGGGAGCAGAAGCTGAAGGAGGGGGATGCGGTCACTCTGTCCTGCGAGGGCACCAACCGCACGGAGCTGCTGTTCTTCACCAATATGCAGAAGGTATACAAGGCCACAGCCGCAGACTTTGCGGACACAAAGGCATCTGCCATGGGAGATTACATCCCCGTGGCCCTGGGCTTTGACGAGGGGGAGACGGTCATATCCGCTGCCACCATACCCTTCAACGGCAGGGAGCTTGACTACACAGGCTTTATGGTCATAGCCTTTGAGAACGGCAAAATTGCCAAGGTGCCTCTGGAGACCTTCCGCACCAAGAACAACCGCAAGCGCCTTTCCAACGCATATTCCGGGGCTTCCCCCGTGGTGGGGATGTTCTTTGTCAGGGACAATGTGCTTTTGGGGCTCATGACCGACAGGGGGCGGATGCTGTGTGTAGACACAGTTCTTGTAAGCCCCAAGAACAGCCGTGATACCATTGGCGTTCAGGCCATAACGGTGCGAAACTCCCGCCTTGAAAAGGCATGGATAATACCCGAGGGAGAAAAGGAAAAATACTCGAAATACATGGCATGGACGATCCCCCTTGCGGGGCAGATAGCCGAGGCAGGAGACGATCCCTATCAGATAACATTCTGATGTAATAAAACTGTGACGGGGATCGGGCAGCGGCGCTTTCAGCAGTTGATACAATAAACTGAGCCTTTGTTTGTGCAATAGGACGAATTTTCGCCCGCTATCTGTATGTACTATTGCAATATGCCAAAAACTGATATATAATTTAGTTGTACAGGTATGTATACTGTGACAGAAAGGGTGGTGACACCTATGTTGAATGAACAGACAATGACCTTCTCCATGCACGAGGACAAGGAGGACGAGCTGAAGAAAAACCTCACTCTCATCTACGAGGCTCTGCGTGAAAAGGGCTACAACCCCATAAATCAGATAGTAGGTTACATCCTTTCCGAGGATCCCACATACATCACGACCTACAACAACGCCCGCTCCGTATGCCGCCACATCGACAGGGACGAGCTTTTGCAGGCTCTTGTCCGCAATTACCTCAACTCGTAAAGGCACACGGGATCACACATAAAGTGATGATTTTGTGAAAGAATGAAAAAATATAAAAATACCCCTTTACAAGTCAAAAATTGTGTGATATAATATCTACATCAATAAGTCAATCTGATTCCATTCGTTTTATGGATTCTGATATACCGGTCACGCCGATGCAGACGGCTGACTATTTTGTTATCTTCCTTGTTTTGCTCCTGTCATGAAAGGAGTATTGCCCCGACGCTAATCGGGGCACTTTTTTTGTTCTGATTGTATTACAGATAGTATAATAGTACGATATGTATAATACAAAGGGTAATATATACGCATAGTATAAAACGGCTCGCTGCACATATGTACTTATAGTATAAATACAAATCGTATAATACAATCTGTATATAATACAGTTCGTATATTATGCAGTAAGAACCCCCGTCACAGCTGTGGCGGGGGTTTTGAAGGTGTTTTATTTTTTATCGCCCTTGCCCTTTACAAAGGGTATCTTTATGGGCTTTTTCTCCTTGGGAGGCTCCTCCTCCGGCACCGGCAGATAGGCGGAGGTTTCAGCAGGGAGCTGCTTCTTTTTCAGCATATCCTCGCAGAATTCCCGTGTAAGCTCGTATATCACCGCAAATACGGGAACACCCAGCAGCATACCCATAAATCCGAAGAGCCCGCCGCCTATGAATATGGCAAACATTACCCAGAATGCGGAAAGCCCTGTGGAATCTCCCAGGATGTGGGGGCCTATGATATTGCCGTCAAGCTGCTGCAGTATCACGATCATGATAATAAAGGCTATGGTCTTTTCCGGCTGGGTCACAAGCACCAGCAGTCCCGAGGGAACTGCACCGATAAAGGGGCCGAACACGGGTATCACGTTGGTGACGCCTATGATGACGCTTATCAGCACGGCGTACTCGATGCCCATGAATTTGAGCGCCACAAAGCATATGCAGCCGATAATGGCGGAATCCAGTATCTTCCCCGCCAGAAAGTCCCCTACATACTTGTTTGTGCGCCGCCCGATGTGGAAGATAAGCTCCCTTGTCTTTTCGGGGAATACGGCAGTGAGGAATTTCTTCACCTGTGCGGAGAATTTCTCCTTGTCCGCCAGGAAGTACACCGCCACGATAAAGCCTATGATAAAGTTCAGCACGCCGCCCACCAGTGATACGGCGCCGTCCTTCAGCTTTACGGCATAGTTGCCTATCTTGGGGAGAAGGTCGGTGGTGAAGTTGGTGATGGTGTTCTGCAGGCTCTCAAATGCCTGATTTGCATACACCGCTATCTCCGGATAGGAGATGAGCAGCTTGTCCACCCAGTTGTACAGGTTGTTCCAGTAGGTGGGCATATTGTTGAATATGGTCATCAGCGATTCCAGGAACTGGGGCACGATTATGGCGATGACCGCAATGATGACCGCAAGCCCGAATATTATGGAGACTATGGTGGCTGTCATCCTGCACAGCTTGGGATGCGGGGCTTTTCTCTCAAATAGCTTGCTGCACAGCTTTTCCGTCGCCTTCATGACGGGATTGAGCAGATAGGCAATGACAAAGCCCCATATTATGGGGGCAAGAGCCTTCATAAATGCGGCAAGATAGCCTTCCAGTGCGGATATTTTAGTTCCTATGAACCATACGATAAGGCAGGCAGTAAAGGTGATGACCACATATACTGCCCTTGTGGTGGATCGTTCATTCCATTTGACTTTCATTGCATAGTCCTTTTCTAATATCGGCAGAGCTGCCGGACAGATGATATGCTTCTATTATAATACATATTTACCAAAAAGTAAACACCTAATCTGAATTTTTTTATACAGAGAAGGCGTACCGGGATAGTCCCCCGCAGATGCGCTGTGTAAACTTTTCATGAGTTTTTATGAAAAACACTTGACAAACAAAGAAAAATATGATAGACTAACTATCAAATGATAGTCAGACTATCACATGGAGGTGATGATATGGAAACAGCAGTATTGCCGGCGGAGGACTATTCCCGGGGCGCACTCAGGAACCGCCGCATGGAAAGGGCGGTGACGGCCGCCGCAGGGCTGTTCCTTGAACGGGGCATAGAGGATGTGAAGATGACGGACATCGCAGATGCCAGCGGCGTGGGGGTGGCAAGCCTTTACCGCTGGTTCGGCACAAAGACCTCTGTTGCGGCGGCAGCGCTTACCTTTCTGTGGCAGGATGTGCGCCGGCTTTTCTCCGATGTCTTTGATTCAAAGGAATTCACGTCACGTCCGGGGGTGCGGCAGATGCGGGATCTCATGCGGATGTATGTGGTGCTGTTCACTGCACATAAGGATCTGCTGAGGCTTGTGGGCGAATTTGACCGCCTCATCATGACGGAGCAGCTCTCACCGCAGGAGCTGGCGGACTACGAAAAGAGCGTAATAGACTTCTATCCCATATTCAAAAGAGCATACGACAAGGGGCTTGCCGACGGCACTGTGAAGGAGATGGGCAGCATACATGATTTCTACACTGCCGTTTCCCATGCCCTTAACTGTATGTGCATGAAGTTCATAAGAGGGAAGCTCCTCCCCTCGGAGGATTTCTCCCACGGGGAATATGAGCTGAACCTCATAATAGACATGGCAGTCCAGTATTTGAGCCGATGACAGGGGGTATACCATGAAAAAGGAAGCAAGCAACAAGATATTGTGGATATTTGCAATAGGACAGCTGGGATGGTCCATACTGTCCGGCATAGTTTCCAACTGGATGGTGTTTTTCTACCAGCCCTCCGGGGAGGAGCTGGCAAAGGGGCAGATCGAATTTCTACCCCAGACTGTATTCTTAGGGCTTACCGCCATAGGTCTCATCGGGGCGGTAGGGCGCATCTTTGATGCTGTGACAGACCCCTTTGTGGCAGGGAAGTCCGACGGCTTAAAGCACAGGCTGGGGCGGCGCATACCCTTTATGCGGGCGGCAGCCATACCCTTCGGGGCAGTTACGGTGCTAATGTTCTGCTCTCCCGTGAACGGCACATCCGGGTGGAATACGGCGGCGCTGTTTGTGTGCGCAATGCTCTTCTACCTGTGCATGACCTGCTACTGCACCCCCTTCAATGCCCTTATCCCGGAGCTGGGGCGCTCCCAGAAGAACAGGATAAACCTTTCCACCTACATCTCCGTCACCTACTTCTTCGGCACGGCTGTTGCCTATCTTGTGCCCAACATCGCCGCATTGTTCGGGAGCAGGGGCTATGCGGGCAGCTACCGCATCACCATAGGCATACTTGCGGTGGTGGCTGTCATATGTATGCTCATACCCGCCTTTGCCATAGATGAGAACGCCTATGCGGACACCACTCCCAGCAGCACAGGGGCATTCAAGTCACTGGTGGAGACATTCAAAAACAAGGATTTCCGCCTTTTCGTGGCATCGGATATACTGTACTGGGTGGGGCTGACCCTTTTCCAGACGGGGCTTTCATTCTATATCACAGTGCTTCTGGGTCTTGATGCCACATGGACATTCCCCATGTTTGCCATAATGACCTTTGTCTCCTTCGTGTGCTATCTCCCCGTGAATATCCTTGCAAAGAAGCTGGGGAAGAAAAAGCTCATCGCCTTTGCCTTCATATTCTTTGCCTTCACCTTCCTTGTAACAGGCTTTGCAGGGCTGCTCCCCATACCCGCAGCGGCATACGGCGTTATAATAGCAGTCCTGGCGGCTGTGCCCATGGCTATCCTCGGCATCCTCCCGCAGGCTGTTGTGGCTGACATCTCCGAGGCGGACAAGAACCAGACAGGGGAATCCCGCAGCGGTATGTTCTACGCCGCCCGCACATTCGCATTCAAAATGGGTCAGTCACTTGCCATGCTGCTGTTCACAAGCATTGCAGTCATCAACAAGGACGTGGCAAGGGGGCAGGCAGGCTTCGGCCTTGGGTACCGTCTCACCGCATTCATAGCGGCAGTGCTGTGTCTGGCAGGGGGACTGGTGTTCATCCGCTATGATGAAAAGAAGATCATCGCACAGATAGAAGCAAACGACAGTCAGGCAGGAGGCGTAGAAGATGAGGCTTAAAAACGTATCCTTTACCTACACCCGCAAGGGTCACAGATTTACTGCAAATACCCGCAGCTCCATAGAAAACAGGTATGTAGCCTTAAACGTGAAAAAGGACGGGGATGTGTTCACCGTTGACATCATCCCCCGTGAGGAGATAGTCATAGAAAGGGTGTATGCGGATTTTGAAAGGGAGTACAATTCCGATGACCGCATATTCCTCAACGGCTACCAGTCCTGGACGGACAGTGCGGAAAGGCACACGGGCTACAGTATGCGCAGGGGGGATCACCCCCACGACCCCATACTGAAAAGATATGCCTTTACACAGTACGGGGACTATGCCTTTGCCGACTATTCCCCCGATGAGCAGCACGGCTTTACCTACGGCTATATCGACAACGGCAGCGGGGATATCATATTCATGGGCTCTCTGAATGAGGACAACGGCTTTACCGTCATCACCTGCAGCCCCGAAAAGGATCTTATCCGCATGGAAAAGGACTGCCGGGGGCTTTCGACCGGGGACAGGTATGGGGCACTTTCTGTGTTCATAGCAAAGGGACATGAGAAGGATATGTTCGACAGATGGTTTGAGCTGATGAACATAAAGCCCCGCACGGACAGGAAGATAAGCGGCTACACCAGCTGGTACCGCCACTATCAGGATATTTCCGCAGATAAGCTGATACAGGATATGGAGTCCCTTGATGCACAGCGTTTCCCCTGTGATGTGTTCCAGATAGACGACGGCTATCAGAGGGCTGTGGGGGACTGGCTCCTACTTGATGAGGAGAAGTTCCCGGAGGGCTTGGAGCCTGTGGTGACCGCCGCAAAGGAAAGGGGACTCACCCCGGGGCTGTGGCTGGCACCCTTTGTGGCAGAGGAACGCTCTTTGCTCTTTATGGAACACCCCGACTGGTTTGTGAAAGACAGCGGAGGCAGTATGATAAAGGCGGCGGGCAACTGGTCGGGAGCCTACGCCCTTGACATATACAACGAAGAGGTGCGGGCATATCTGACGGATGTGTTTGACACCGTAATAAACAAATGGGGCATAGAGTTTTTAAAGCTCGATTTCCTCTATGGGGCGTGCATAGTGCCCAGGGAGGACAGGACAAGAGGCGCTGTGATGCACGATGCCATGGCGTTCCTGCGTCAGCTTGCGGGGGATGTGCCCATCCTTGCCTGCGGTGTGCCCCTTGCAAGCGCCTTCGGTGTGGCGGATTACTGCCGCATAGGCTGTGATGTGTCCCTTGACTGGGACGACAAGTTCTATATGCGCCGTATGCACAGGGAAAGGCCCTCCACCAAGAACAGCATCGTAAACAGCGTGTTCCGCAGACAATTAAGCGGCAGGGCATTCATAAACGACCCGGATGTATTCATACTCAGGGACGAGGGCAACACCATGACCCGTGACCAGCGGAAGGCTCTGGCACAGATAAATGCCCTTTGCGGCGGGGTGCTGTTCACCTCCGATGACATGAGCACCTACGGGGAGTGGCAGTATGATATGCTCCGTGAGATAGCTGAGCTTAAAGAGAAGGGGAGCATACTTTCTGCCGCCCTTGACAGGAATGTGATGTACTTTGAGATACTCACGGATGATTCGAGAGAGCTTTTCGCTACCAGGGTTTGATCAGGTAATAAGTAATAGGTAGAAAGAGAACCGGCAGCCTGATTTCCTCTTTTGCTGCAAAGGCTGTCAGGTGTGGAAGTGGTTATCGGCTGCGGACAGGAGGTCGTTATTATGGAACGTTCAAAGAAGATATTCGGAAATAAAATGTCAAAGGCGGAATATGCAAAGGCGGTCAGGAACAAGCTGAGCCTTGCAAGGCGCTATGGGGACGACACGGGGAAGATATACCACTTAAAGCCCGCAGATGCCCCGGTCATCACCGAGATGTGGGGGGCAAGGCAGCTGGTGCTGTCTGACACTCCGGAATGTGAGTTTGACAAGAAGTCGGTCATAGTGGGGAATATCCGCATGGGCTTCGGCCACTACCGCATATCAATGGCGCTGGTGTCGGCTGCAAGGGCAATGGGGTACGATCCCTACTGGTTCGATCTGCTTTCCTTCAGGGATACCACCGCCGGGAAGATAATCTCAGGGCAGAATGAGCTGTACTCCCTTGGTTCCCGCATATCCCAGAAGTCAAGGGCATTCAACAAGGCAGTCTGGGAGCCTATGAACAGTGAGGGCTTCCGAAAGCTCAGCTACAACTGCTCCGACCAGAAGGCGGCGGAGCTTATGACGGCGGTGTATGCGGATCTGCCGGAGGACATACCCTTTGCGGCGGCTCATGTATACCCGGCGCAGGCGGCGATACACGCAGGGCTCACCAATGTGGTAAATGTCATTCCCGACAACTGGCCCATGGCGCTGCATCTGGCGGAGGGTGCAGTACACACCGTCCAGACTCCCGGCGCATACTTAGGGTACAGGGTGCTCAGGGGCATGGATAAAAAGCGGGTGCTGAAGCCCATGCCCTCAGACAGCATCATACAGACGGGGCACTATATCGACCACGAGCTTGTCTCCAACATTGAAAAGGACTGTGAGCTTCGCATCAAGAGGGCGCAGAACGGGGGCGCAAGGCGGTATCTGCTGACCATAGGAGGCGCAGGCGCCCAGAGGGAGATATACTCTGCCATAATACGCCTGCTCATGCCCTGTGTAAAGCGGGGGAAGGCGGTGCTCCTCATAAATGTGGGGGATCACAGGAAGGTATGGGAGGAGCTTAAAAAGGATCTGCCCCATATCAACGCCACAGAGCACTTCAACGACTTTGCTGAAACAAAAGCCTTTGCCGAAAATGCCCTTGAGGGGGATATACAGGGAGTTCATGTATTCTGCAACGATGATATATTTGCGGCTGTATACTCCACCAACCTGCTTATGCGTGGGTGCGACATACTTGTGACAAAGCCCGGGGAGCTTTCCTTCTACCCCGTTCCCAAGCTGATGATAAAGCGTGTGGGCGGCCACGAGGCATGGGGCGCAATACGGGCGGCGGAGATAGGCGACGGCACATACGAATGCTCCGAAATGACGGAGATCATCTCCATGCTGCAGCTTTTGCAGAAATGCCCCGACGTGACGGAGAAGATGTGCCGGAACATCCTCACCGCCCACAAGGCAGGGATATACAACGGCGCATACGAAGTGATAAAATGTTTAATGAAGAATGCAGAATGAATAGAGAGGCTATGTTTTCTCTTTGCACGCTGTACTTTTATAGCTAATAGCTAATAGTGAATAGCTGTTAGTGGCGGAGAATTGAGGCTTTATTCCCTCTGTAACTGCAAAAACCGCTCCCGATGGGAGCGGTTTTTTGTATATCAGAGGAAGTCAGGCAAGCGGTTCTTTGCATTATACATTCTTCATTATGTATTCTTCATTTTTCCAATGACAGAGAATATGAGGAACATACACAGGTCTGCTGCAACTATGGTGGCACCTACGGGGGTGGATGCCAGCAGGGATATGGTCATCCCCAGTGCTGCACATATGACGGATATGACCCCGGAGCATATGATAACGCTTTTAAAGGAGCGGAACACCCTCATGGCGGACAGGGCGGGGAAGATGATAAGTGCTGATATGAGCAGGGAGCCTACCAGTTCCATGGCTATGACGATGATGAATGCAGTCACCACAGCTATAAGCAGGTTGTATTTATCCGCATCCATGCCGATGGCACGGGTGAAGCTCTCATCAAATGTGACGGAGAACAGGCGGTTGTAGAAGAATACATACAGCCCTATGACCACAAGGGACATCACCACGCATACCGCCACATCCTCCTTTTTCAGCGTAAGGATGGAGGTGGAGCCGAAAAGGGTGCTGCATACATCGCCTGATATATTGGATGCGGAAGGGAAGCGGTTCATCAGCAGATAGCCTATTGCCAGCGCCCCCACCGAGAGCATTGCCACTGCCGCATCCCCCTTTATCTTGGTGTTCTGCCCCGTGCGCAGCAGCAGCACCGCACATATAAGGGTAAAGGGCAGGACTATCACCATGTCGTTGATGTTTGACAGGGCATCCGCCAGCTTTGCAGCGCCCGGGGACATTTCCCCGCCGTTTGCGGCGGCGGTGAACAGCTCCTTTACCATGACAGGCAGGGAGGATGCCAGTGCAAGCCCCCCGAATGCTGCGTGGGAAAGACCGTCCCCTATAAAGGAAAACCGTTTGAGCACCAGTGTTACCCCCAGCAGTGATGAGCACAGGGCGATGAGCAGCCCCACCAGGAAGGCATAGCGCACAAATGGATATTCAAAGTATTCACCCAGCTTTTCAATCCCCTGCATACAGATCACCTCCCATGTGCTTTTTGTAGTCCTCCGCAGTGCCGCAGAAGAGCTGACCCCTGTCCCCCATGAGCAAAATATGTGTGGCATAGGCAAGGGCGGCGCCCGGATCGTGGGAGACCATGATGATAGTCGTTCCCTGTTTGTTCAGGGAGGCTATGAGGTCGTACAGCTCCGTCTGTGCCTTCGGGTCAAGGCCTGTGACCGGCTCATCAAGGAGGAGTATCTTCTTTGTGGCGCACAGGGCACGGGCAAGGAGCACCCTCTGCTGCTGCCCCCCCGAAAGGTCACGGTAGCACCTGTCTGCAAGGGCTGCTATGCCAAGGCGCTCCATATTGTCCGCCGCAAGCTGCTTCTGCGCCTTTGAGAAAAAGGGGCGGTGGCCGCAGCCCGCAAGGCAGCCAGAAAGGACTATCTCCCTTACGGAGGCGGGGAAATCCCTTTGCACCATAGTCTGCTGAGGAAGGTAGCCCACTTCCCCCCGCCTTATGCCGCCGCTCCATTCAAGGGTGCCGCTCATGCCCTGCTTGAGCCCCAGTATGGCCTTGATAAGGGTGCTCTTGCCGGAGCCGTTCTCCCCAAGAATACAGAGGTAGTCCCCCTGGCAGACGGTAAAATTAAGGTTTTCCGCCACAGGAACCCCCTCGTAGCCCAGAGTGAGATCCCTGCATATTATCTGTTCAGTCATTGTTCTCTCCCGCTGTCTCCTTGCAGTCTTTGCATATGCCGCAGAATACCGTGCGTATGCAGTCAATGTCAAAGCCGTTCTCCTGTGCGATGCCCAGGGTAACGCTGTCAAGTGCGGGGCTGTGCAGATGGATTATCTTCCCGCAGACGGTGCATTTGAGGTGGTAGCACCGCCCGCTTTCCCTGTGGCACTCCTCACTGCCGCCCAAATACTCATAGCAGGCGGAGCCGGAGCTGTCAAGAACATACTTTGCCACCGTCCCGCCTGCCACAAGCTTGTCAAGCTGCCTGTAAACAGTGGCGGCACCTATTTTGCTCCCCCGGCTCCTGAAATGCTCTATTACATCTGCGGCGGTGAAATGCTCCCCTCTGGTGGCATCGAGAAAGTGTATCACTTCATCGCTGTGCTTTGTCTTGTATCCCATATGATCAAACCCTCGGCTATAAGCAGGCGGCAGGAAGCAGGACTTTGCTCCTGAGCCTTGTGATATTTGAAAAAATGATAATGATTTTCATTATCATTATACATCATAGCCGGTGAGTTGTCAAGCATAAGTTGGGGATCAGATGAGCTGATGGCTTTCTCCCTCTTTGTTTTCGGCTTTTTGATGGTCGAGTTGCCCACAAAGCCCGGATGGATCGTGTTTATATATGTCTAAAACGCCTAAATGCGCCTGAAATGCTTGCAATCTGCGGTAAATAGTGGTAAAATTGCTTACAGCAGAATAGTAAGACAAAAGACCGGAGCGATCCGGTCTTTGTTCATGTATAAGGCAGGGTGAGTATGGCAAACAGGCAGAAGGGCGGCAATATCGCCGCTGTGGCGTACAAGCTGGCAAAGCCCATAGCAGATGAGCTGGGGCTTGGCATCTGGGACATCACATACGAAAAGGAAGGGGCGCTGCGCTATCTGAGGGTGCTTATCGAGCGGCCCGGGGGCAGCATTGACATGGACGACTGCGAGGCTATGACCCGTCCCCTGTCAAAGGCTCTTGACGAGGCAGACCCCATCGAGGAGCAGTACATACTTGAGGTAGGCTCTCCCGGACTTGGCAGGGAGCTTCGCAAAAAGGAGCACTTCGAGGAATACAGGGACTGTCCCGTGCGCGTCCGCTACATCAGGGAGCATGAAGGCGTAAAGGAATTCATCGGCATCATCAGGGACTATGACGAGGGCACAAAGACCCTGACAGTCCTGACGGAAAAGGGCGACGACACTGAGGAAATACAGGTAAAGCTGTCCGAGACCGCCTTTGTCCGCCTTTACGACGATGAGGACATAGAAAGCGCAGAATAGAAGCAATGAGCAGTGACGAGAAGCAAAAGCATCGCTTTTGCAAAAAAAGAGGAAGGCAAGATAAAAACTCTTTGTCAGCATATCTTGCCTCTTGCCTCTCGCCTCATGCTTCTTACAGCGCAGTACACAAAGCAAATACGCAAACAGATACGAAATGTAATAACAAGACGATCTAACTTCTATCAGGAAAGGTGGCTTTTATAAAAAAATGAAAAAGAAAGTAGCAGCGAGTGAAAAGGCATCCAGCAGCGCCGAGTTTTTTGAGGCGCTTGAACAGCTGGCACAGTTGAGGGGCATACCTCTGGAGGATCTCATCGCAAGGATAGAGGACGGGGTATTCAAGGCCATGAAAAAGCAGTTCCCCGATACGGATGAGGAGGAATTCTCCGTAAAGATAGATCCCGAGAAGAGGGAGATGCGTGCCTGCATAATGAGGACCATCGTTGATGATGAGCCCATCGACTTCAATGAGATAAATATCGACGAGGCAAGGACGATAGACCCCAACTGTGTTGTAGGGGAAAAGATAGCCTATGCCCTTGATCCTGCCACCTTCGGCAGAGTTGCCGCACAGTATGCAAAGCAGTCCATCCGCCACGACGTAAGGGAATTCGAGAAGGAAAAGCTCATTGCGGAATATCAGGACAAGGTGCGTGAGATAGTATCCGCAGAGGTAATAAGGACAGAGCCTGCAAACGGCATCGTCACCGTCAGGGTGGGCAAGAATGAATTCTCCCTTATGAAGAACGACCAGATACCCGGAGAGGTGCTCAAGGTAGATGACATCATAGATGTGTACATCGTGGATATCATAAATCTTGAAAGGCGTCCCACAGTAAAGCTGTCAAGGGTGTACAAGGACTTTGTCCGCAAGCTCTTTGAGAGAGAGGTGCCCGAGATATACGACGGCACAGTGGAGATAGTTTCCATTGCCCGTGAGGCAGGCTCCCGCACGAAGATAGCCGTAAAGTCCAATGATGAGAACGTGGATGCGGTAGGCTCCTGCATAGGCCCCAAGAGCACACGTATAAACAATATACTGGCATCCCTTGCCAACGAGAAGATAGATATCATCCCCTACGATGCGGATCCTGCGAAGTTTGTGGCAAATGCCCTCTCCCCCGCAAAGGTGAACCGTGTGGAGGTGGCAGACAGCGATGAGAAGATGTGCACCGCATACGTGCCCGAAAATGAGCTGTCACTGGCGATAGGCAACAAGGGTCAAAATGCCAAGCTTGCAGCCCGTCTTACAGGCTACAAGATAGATATCAAGCCCGGCAACTGATAACACGATTTCCTTGCATATGGTGGTGGTCATTTGGTAAAGGTGAAGAAGATACCCGAACGCACCTGCATGGGCTGCAATGAGAAAAAGCCCAAGAAGGAGCTTATAAGGGTGGTGCGCAGTCCGGAGGGGGCTGTGTCACTGGATCTTACAGGGAAGAAGGCAGGCCGCGGGGCATATATATGCCGTGATGTGAAATGCCTTGAAAGGGCTGTGAAGACAGGGCGCATAGGGAGAAGCCTTGAATGTACCATTCCCCCGGAGGTATACGAAAGCATGAGAGGTGAGCTTGATGGCAGCGGATGAGAAACTGTTCGGCCTGCTCACGGTATGCCGCAGGGCAGGACGCATGGAGATGGGGTTTGACAGCGTGAAGGAAGCGGTGATGCAGCATAAGGCATACCTTATCCTTGAAGCCTGCGACATATCCCCCAAGACCGAAAAGGAAATAGCCTTTGCGGCGGAAAAGTTCGAGAGCAAAGCGGATATTGTCAGGATAGATGCAGACAAGGCCGCTGTGGGCGAAAAGCTGGGAAAGCCTGCTGCGGTCATGGCCGTATGCGACAAGGGCTTTGCCGGGAAAGCGAAAGAGATTTTGAGTGCAGAGGGGAACTCTGCTGAGAATACGATAAACCAGTAAAGAGGGGTATCATACGCCTATGAGCACAAAGACAACGACAAAATTCAAGATCACAGAGGTGGCAAAGGACTTAGGCACTGCCGCACAGCAGCTGGTGGATACCATTTCGGAGAAAATGGGGCTGGCAAAGAAGACCGGCGGCAGCCTTACCGAGGAGGAGCTGAACACCGTCCTTGAGATATACACACAGGACAATCAGGTGGACAGCTTTGACGAGTATTTTGCCACCCGCAATGACAAGCCTCCCGTAAAGGAGGAGGAAAAGCCTGTCAAGAAGACAAGGCGCACCGCAAAGAAGGCGGCGGAGACTGCTGAAAAGGCGGAGGAGAAGGCTGCAAAGGATAATGGAGAAAAGGCTGAAAAGAGCGCCGACAAGAAGGCAGCCCAGAAGCCTGCCGCCGAAAAGAAGACTGCTGAAAAGCCCGCTCCCGAAAAGGAGACTGAAAAGTTCGCAGCAGACACTGATATAAAAACTGCCGAAAAAGCGGAAAAACCGGCAGACAAGTCTGCAGAAAAATCTGCTGAAAAGGTTGAGGAAAAGCCTGCGGAGAAGGCTGCAGAGAAATCTGCAGAAAAACCTGCGGAAAAGGCTGTCGAGCAGCCCGAGCAGACCACACCCAGACTGGGCAAGATTGGCAAGATAGACCTGTCCTCCATGAAGAGCGTATCCAAGGGTGACAGCAAGTCCGGGGACAAGGCGAAGGTACAGCAGAAATCTGCCCTTGAACGCTTCAACAGCCAGATGCAGAAGTCGGACGAACAGAAGAACAAGAAGACCGAGCAGAGCAAAAAGCCCAAGGAGGAAAAGGCTCCCCGCCAGGAGAAGGGCAACAAGACAAAGCTTGGGGGCAACATCTCCGAGAAAGCCGATGTACAGGTGGACACAAAGCGCCACACCATCGACACCAGGGGCAGCTATGTGGATATAGACAAGTACAACGAGCGCTATGACAACATGGCTACATCCTCCGGCGGCTCCGGCAAGCGCAAGGACAACCTTGCCAAGAAGCAGAAGATAAACCAGAAGTCTGCCCAGAGAAAGCAGCAGCAGTACAGCGGCAAGCGTGAGACTGAGGCAGAGAAGCTGAGAAGGATCGAGCTTGAAAGAGCAAGAAAGCAGCAGCTCAAGGTGCTCATCCCCGATAAGATAGTAGTGTCCGAGCTGGCAGCAAGGCTCAAGGTCAACGCCAATGAGGTCATAAAGAAGCTCATGACCCTGGGCGAGATGTGTACCATAAACCAGGTCATAGACTTTGACACCGCATCCCTGGTGGCAGAGGAGCTGGGCGCAAAGGTAGAGAAGGAAGTCATCGTCACCATAGAGGAGCGCCTTATCGACGACAGCGAGGACGACGGCGAGGGCATCCCCCGTGCGCCTGTTGTTGTGGTCATGGGTCACGTTGACCACGGCAAGACTTCGCTGCTTGACAATATCAGAAATGCCCACGTTACAGCCACCGAGGCAGGCGGCATAACACAGCACATAGGTGCATACAGGGTGAATATAAAGGGCAGGGAGATCACCTTCCTTGATACCCCCGGCCATGAGGCATTCACCTCCATGCGTGCAAGAGGCGCATCCGTAACGGATATAGCCATACTGGTAGTGGCAGCCGACGACGGCATCATGCCCCAGACTGTTGAAGCCATCAACCACGCAAAGGCAGCGGGAGTTTCCATAATCGTTGCCATAAACAAGATGGACAAGCCCGAGGCAAACCCCGACCACGTAAAGCAGCAGCTGACCGAGTACGGTCTGGTGTGCGAGGAGTGGGGCGGCGATGTTATATGCGTTCCCGTATCCGCAAAGACGGGCATGGGTCTTGACGATCTGCTTGAAAACATCATTCTTGTGGCTGATGTGGCGGATCTGAGGGCAAATCCCGACCGTGCCGCAAAGGGTACTGTCATCGAAGCCCGCCTTGACAAGGGCAGAGGCCCCATTGCAACACTTCTGGTGCAGAACGGTACTCTCCGCACAGGGGATGTCATCATTGCGGGCACCGCAGTTGGACACGTCCGTGTAATGACCAACGACAAGGGCGAAAGGGTAAAGGAAGCAGGTCCCTCCTGCCCTGTTGAGATAACAGGTCTGGCAGAGGTTCCCGCAGCAGGCGATACCTTTAATGCCGTAAAGGATGAGAAGCTGGCAAGAGAGCTTGTGGAGCAGAGAAAGCACGAGGCAAAGCAGGAGCAGTTCAAGCAGTATCAGAAGGTAACGCTTGACAACCTGTTCAGCCAGATAGAGCAGGGCGAGGTAAAGGAGCTGCCTATCATCGTAAAGGCGGACGTACAGGGCTCTGTGGAGGCTGTAAAGCAGTCTCTTGAAAAGCTCTCCAACGACGAGGTGCGCATCAAGGTCATCCACGGTGCCGTGGGTGCCATCTCCGAGGGCGATGTTATGCTTGCAAACGCATCAAATGCCATCATAGTAGGCTTTAATGTGCGCCCTGATCCCGTTGCGGCTGAGAATGCAGAGCGTGACGGCGTGGATATGCGCCTTTACAGGATAATCTACGACGCCATCGAGGAGATCACCACTGCCATGAAGGGTATGCTTGCCCCCAAGGTAAGGGAGAACCTCCTGGGCCGTGCTGAGGTAAGACAGGTGTACAGGATATCCAGCGTAGGCGCTGTTGCCGGCTCCTATGTGCTCAGCGGAAAGATGGCGCGCAACAGCCTTATCAGAGTTGTGCGTGACGGTATCATCATCGCAGACGACAAGATGTCCAGCCTGCGCCGCTTCAAGGACGACGTTAAGGAAGTGGCTCAGGGCTTTGAGTGCGGCATCACACTTGAAAAATTCTCCGACATCAAGGAAGGGGACGTATTTGAATCCTACATCATGGAGGAATACCGCCCCGAATAAGAGGCATGAAGCAAAAGGCAGGAAGCGGGATCGGACAGATATCTGCCTGATCATCTCTCTGCCTGGTGTCGGTGTACTCCCCCCGTCCCTGCGGGACACCCCCCTCCGGGAGGGGGGCTTGGGCGGAGCTGCCTTCAAAGCAGCTCCCTCTCGGGGAAGCTATCTATAAAACCCATTGTACAAAGTGAGTTTTGTCATTCATCATAACATACAAACAGACAGCATGAGGAGAATATATGGCTGGTTTCAAAAATCAGAGGCTTGCAGAGGATATCAAAAGGGAGATCTCCGGCGTGATGAGGGAGCAGATAAAGGACCCGAGAGTGTCCGACGGTCTTTCCTCCGTGGTGAAGGTGGATCTCTCCGGGGATAACTCCCACTGCAAGGTATACATATCACACATAGACGGCATCGAAAGGGCAAAGGAGGTCGTAAAGGGCCTTGAAAGCGCAGCGTGGATGATACGCTCCGCCTGTGCCGACAAGCTGCATCTTAAAAAATGCCCCGAATTCAAGTTCATTGCGGATGATTCCATCGAGCGTTCGGCGGATCTGCTACAGAAGATAAACGCACTTGTTCCCCCGGAAAACAATGAGGAGGAGTGAGCACCATGTCCGAGAATATCAGCTACACCGAGGCGGCAAAGTTTCTCAAAAGCCATGACAATTACTATATCCTCATACATTCAAGCCCTGACGGGGACGCTGTTGGCAGCGGCTACGGACTGTGCTTTGCCCTGCGTGAGATGGGCAAGAAGGCAAATGTGCTCTGCTCCGACCCCATACCGGAAAAGTATGAGTATATAATGAAGGAGTACGAGCCCCAGAAATTTGCCAACAGCTGCATAATCTCCACGGATCTTGCGGATACGAAGCTTCTGGGGAAGGCTACCTCCATGTATGCGGATTTTGTGGAGCTTGCCATAGACCACCACATCTCAAACACGGGCTTTGCAAAGAAGCTGGTGCTTGACGGACAGGCATCATCTGCCTGCGAGATAGTCTACGACATACTAAAGCAGGGGGAGCTGCCCATAAATCCCCTTATCGCCTCCTGCCTTTTTACAGGCATAGAGACGGATACGGGCTGCTTCAAGTTTGAGTGTACCACTCCCCGCTGCCATGAGATAGCCGCTGAGATAATAAGGGATCATCACATCCCCTTTGCCTCCATAAACCGCACCCTCTTTGACATAAAGAGCCTCGAACGCATCAAGCTGGAGCAGCGTGTGATGGAGGGGCTGAGGACATATCTTGACGGGAAGTGCGCCATAGCCGCCGTCACCCTTTCGGACATGGAGATTACAGGTGCGGCACAGGAGGAGCTGGAGGGGGTAGCCTCTCTGCCCATGTGCATCAAGGGCGTGTCCGTAGGTGTCACCATAAAGGAGAAGGAGCCGGGGAAGTTCAAGATCTCCATGCGCTCCGCAGAGGATATAGACGTGTCCGAGATATGCCGCAAATTCGGCGGCGGAGGGCATATCAGGGCTGCGGGCTGTACCCTTGAGGGGGATGTGGACAGCGTAAGGCTGAAGGTGCTTGCGGCTATCGCCCCTGTTATGGGGATAGACCTGTGGCTGGCGTGATGGAAAACGGCATAATATGCATAGACAAGCCCGAAGGCTTTACATCCTTTGATGTGATAGCAAAGCTGCGGGGGATCCTCAAAATGAAGAAGCTGGGGCATTCCGGCACCCTTGACCCCATGGCGACAGGGGTACTCCCTGTGTTTGCAGGGGCTGCCACAAGGGCAGCGGAGCTTATCCCCGACAAGGACAAGGAATACAGGGCGCATTTCAGGCTGGGGTACACATCCGACACCCTTGACTGCACCGGGAATGTGACCGCCGCAGGGGGCACCCTCCCCGGTGAGGAGGCTCTCAGAGAGGCGGCAAAGGCATTTGTCGGGGAGATAATGCAGGTGCCCCCCATGTACTCGGCAGTGCAGGTGAACGGGCAGCGGCTCTACGATCTTGCCCGGAAAGGGCTGGAGGTAGAGCGCACACCCCGCAAAGTGACGGTGTGTTACCTTGACATACCACGGTATGACCCGCTTACCGGGGAGGGGGAGATGATACTCTCCTGCTCGAAAGGGACATACATCCGCTCCGTCATAGCGGACATAGGGGAAAAATGCGGCTGCGGCGGCATAATGACCGCACTTCGGCGCACAAGAGCCTGCGGCTTCACCCTTGATGACTGCCTTACCCTTGAAATGGTGCAGGCGGCTGCGGAATGTGGTGAGGTATCCACCCTTTTCCGCCCTGTGGAGAATGTGTGGGAATATCCTGCCGTCACCCTTGACGAAAGATGCACAAGGCTCTACAAGAGCGGCGTGCGCCTTACATCGGGGCAGAAGGGTATGCAGGAGCCGGAGCGGAGAGACGGCTTTGTAAAGATATACGGCTGTGACGGCACATTCCTTGCCCTTGGCACATATGAGAACAACGAGCTTCGTGGCGTAAAGAACTTTTTCGGAGCCTGAAACGTCCGGAGGCTTACAGCCGTGTCGTGGATGATATGAAGAATAATAGAAACGTTATTGCCATCGGTATATTCGACGGCGTACACAAGGGGCACAGGCGGGTAATAGAGACCGCCGTGGAAACAGCCCGCAAAACAGGGGCAATGTGTACCGTATGCACCTTTGACACCGCCTCTGTCACCTCAAAGGGAAGCTCATACAGACCCCTCATCAGCGATGAGCACAAGACAGCTCTGCTCATAGGGGCGGGGGCTGATGATGTGTATTCCCTTGATTTCGGCGGGGTGCGGGATATGACCGCAGAGGACTTTACCGACAAAATACTGTCGGGTACCCTTGGTGCGGGATGTGTAGTGTGCGGCAGCGATTTCCGCATGGGAAGGGGCGCTGCCTGCGGCACCGAGCAGCTGGGGGAGATACTGGGGGAAAGAGGCATACGCCTTCTTGTGGCAGATGATGTGAACATGGGGGATATGCGCATATCATCCAGCAGGATACGGGAGTATATCGCAAAGGGTGATATAGCTTCCGCCAATGCCTTTTTAGGCTGGGAATACTCTGTGCGGGGCACAGTTGTCCACGGCAATGAGATAGGCAGGACGATAGGCTTCCCCACGGCAAATATCCCACTTGACACATCCCTTGTCATCCCCCGTTACGGGGTGTATACCGTATATACGGACATAGGCGGCAGCACATACAAAGGTGTTGCCAACATTGGCGTAAAGCCCACCATAAAGGGGGAGAGAGACCCTCTCTGCGAGGTGTGGCTCAAAGACTTTTCGGGGGTGCTGTACGGCACTGCCCTTGAAATAAGATTTACCCGCTTTATCCGTCCCGAAATGAGATTTGACAGCCTTGAAGAATTAAGGGAGCAGATCGGAAGGGACAAAGGAGCCCTGCTCCAAGGAGAATGACTATGGACATTAACACATCAAAGCGTGTGCGCACACGGTTTGCGCCGAGCCCGACAGGGTATATGCACATAGGAAACCTGCGCACAGCCATATTCACCTACATCATCGCCCGCAAGTACGGCGGTGACTTTATACTGCGCATTGAGGACACCGACCTTGAACGCTATGTGGAGGGCGCAGTGGACAAAATATACGAGACACTGCGCATATGCGGCCTTAACTGGGACGAGGGTCCCGATGTGGGGGGTGAGTACGGCCCCTACATTCAGTCCGAGAGGAAGGACATATACAAGAAATATGCCCTTGAGCTGGTGGAAAAGGGGAAGGCATACTACTGCTTCTGCACAAAGGAGCGCATAGATGCCCTTCACGCCGCCCAGAGGGAGGCAAAGCTCTCCATACAGAACTACGACCGTCACTGCAGGGATCTGCCCGCAGAGGAGGTAAAGCGCCTGCTGGATGAGGGCACTCCCTATGTCATAAGGCAGAAGATGCCCACAGAGGGCACCACCACCTTCCACGACGTGCTCTACGGCGACATATCCGTGGAAAACGAGCTCCTTGACGATCAGATACTCATCAAGGCCGACGGTATGCCCACCTACAACTTTGCCAATGTCATCGACGATCATCTCATGGGCATAACCCATGTGGTAAGGGGCAATGAATACCTGTCAAGCGCCCCCAAGTACAATCTGCTGTACGAGGCCTTCGGCTGGGAGGTGCCTGAGTACATCCACGTGGAGCATATCATGCGTGATGCGCAGCACAAGCTGTCAAAGCGTGACGGGGATGCCTACTTCGGCGACTTTGTGGAAAAGGGCTTCTACGTGCCCGCCATAATCAACTACATAGCCCTGCTGGGTTGGGCACCCAAGGGGGAGAACGAGATATTCACCCTTGATGAGCTGGTGCAGGAATTTGACATATCCGGGCTTTCCAAGTCCCCTGCCATATTCGACATACAGAAGATGACCGCCATAAACGCAGAGCATCTGCGCCGCCTTTCCCACGAGGAATTTATGGCGGTGGCGCTCCCCTGGATCAGAAAGGGCTGCAATACAGACAATATTGATGTGGATGTGCTTGCAGATGCCTTGCAGCCGAGGACGGAGCTTCTGTCGGAGATACCTGAGAAGGTGGACTTCCTGGACAAGGTGCCCGAATACTCAAACGATCTCTACATCAATAAAAAGATGAAGACCAATGCGGAGACCGCACTCGCGGCGCTGAATATGCTCCTCCCCGTGCTGGAGGGGGTCGTCGAGTGGAACACCGGGGCGATACATACTGCTGTCTTTTCGGAGATAGAGAAGCAGGGTGTCAAGAACGGCTATATGCTGTGGCCTCTGCGCACAGCCCTTTCCGGCAAGGCCATGACCCCCGGCGGCGGCATAGAGCTTGCTGCCATACTGGGCAGGGATGAGACCATAAGTCGTATAAAGGCGGCAATAGAAAAGCTATCATAAAAGATTTTCTGTTCTGTCACCGTATCAACACATTGATATAATAAAATCTCCTTTAGGATCGGGGAGATCCTTTGCGGGGCAGATGTCCTGCAAAGGCGGTACAGACCCGATCCCACCATTTTGTCAGTTTATGCAAAAAGCGAGGTCATACTATGATCGAGGTCAAGCACCTTACAAAGCACTACGGCTCCAAGGTGGCACTCAATGATGTGTCATTCACCGTCAACGACGGGGAGATATTGGGCTTCTTAGGACCCAACGGTGCAGGCAAATCCACGACTATGAACATACTCACGGGCTATCTGTCCTCCACGGACGGGGAAGTGCTCATTAACGGCACGGACATCCTTGATGAGCCCATAAAGGCAAAGAAGGACATAGGCTATCTGCCGGAGCTGCCCCCTCTTTACCCGGATATGACGGTAAAGGAGTATCTGAACTTTATCTATGATCTGAAAAAGGTGAAGATACCCCGCAAGGCACATATAGAAGAGGTATGCAGCCTTGTGAAGATAACCGACGTGTACGAGCGCATGATAAAGCACCTGTCAAAGGGCTACAGGCAGCGTGTGGGCGTGGCGCAGGCCCTTATAGGCAATCCTGAGATACTTATCCTTGATGAGCCTACGGTAGGTCTTGACCCCAAGCAGATACTGGATATAAGAAACCTTATCAAGCGCCTTGGGAAAAAGCATACGGTCATACTCTCATCCCATATCCTTTCGGAGATACAGGCGGTGTGCGACCGCATAGTCATCATAAACCAGGGGCAGATAGTGGCAGATGACACCACAGAGCATCTCACATCCGCCGCACTGGACGATATGCGCTATACAGCACGCATTGAAGGCCCTGCCGAAGAAGTCGCAAAGCTCATAGAGGGCATAGGCGGCGTTGTGGCTGTTACGGATCTGGGTGAGACCGAGCCCGGTGTACACGACTTTGAGATAGAGTGCGAGGAAGACAAAGACATAAGGCGTGACCTGTTCCGCCGCCTGTGTGACAGGAAGTGGCTGCTGTTGGGGCTCAAGTCCAACCAGATGTCCCTGGAGGACATATTCCTGCGCATAACTATGGGTGACAGCTTTGACTTTAACAAAAAGAAAAAGTCTGATCCCCAGTCTGATGAGGAGCTGCAGAAGAAGCTCCTTGAACAGGTATCCGGTGCTGTTGTGGCAGCGGATATCATACACGGGCAGAAGATGACCCGTACAGAGGAGACAGCCGCCGCCCTGCCACCTGAGACCGATGAGGAAGACGCAGCCGCCGGGGACGAACAGAATGCAGAAGGGAGCGAGGAATAATGGGCGCTATATTCAAAAGGGAAATGAAGGCGTTTTTCACCTCTCCCATAGCATATATATTCATTGCCATATTCTGGTTCATTGCGGGCATATACTTTGTATTCCTGAACTTAGGCTCTGCCACCACGGATATGTCCTATGTATTCTCCGGGGTGTTCATCTTTGTGCTTATCCTAATCCCCCTGCTTACCATGAGGCTTTTTGCGGATGAGAAGAAGCTGAAGACGGATCAGTGCCTGCTCACCGCCCCCGTAAGCCTTTCGGGGATAGTGTTCGGCAAGTTCTTCTCCGCTCTGTGCGTGTTCCTGTGTGCCATGGTCATCTACATTCCCTTTGTCATAGTGCTGAGGATCCTTGCAGGGAGCCTTGCAATGGCGCAGATCGTAGGAAACTTCACAGGGCTGCTGCTGGTAGGGGCTTCGTTCATCTCCATAGGCATATTCATCTCTTCCCTGACGGAGATGCAGATAATCTCCGCAATAGTCAGCATAATAGTAAACTTTGTGCTGTATATGATAGATGTGTTTGCATCAAGCGTGACATGGGAGCCTCTCAAAAAGGCAATGGTTGCAATAGGCTTCTACAACCGTTATGTGGAGTTCACACAGGGCATATTCAACATAACCAGCGTCATATTCTTTATCAGCGTCATATTCATCTTCTCTTTCCTCACTGTAAGGGTGCTTGAAAAGAGACGCTGGTCATAAGGCGCAGACAGGTAAAGAAGCTTTGAAGAAGGAATCTGTATATGAGTAAGAAAAAGAAAAACAACAACGTCCCCGCAGAGACAGCGGATAAAGCAGCAGAGACTGCCGCACAGACCGAAGAGGAGATGACCCTCTCCGAAGAGGCGGCAGAGGAAACTGCGGCAGAGTCCCCGGAAGAGAGCACTCCGGAGGCAGCCGATGATGCTGCGGCAGAGTCCCCCGAGGAAAGTGCTGCCGAGATCGCCGCAGAAAAGGACGAGCAGCTCTCCGAGAAGGAAGAGGCAAAGAGGAAAAAGCGCAGCATAGCCCGCAGAAAGTGGAAGTACGGCTCTGTTGCCACCGCTGTGACAGTGGTGGTAGTGGCTCTTGTGGTGCTTTTCAACGTGGTGGTGAACCTCCTTTCGGAGAAGATAGATATGTCCGTGGACCTTACCAAGAACGGCACATTCGAGATCTCACAGGAGACCATGGACTACCTTGCAACGGTGAATGAGCCTGTTGAGATAGTTTGTATGTCCGATGAGAATACATTCAAGACCTCAAACTACGTCTACTACAAGCAGGCATATGAGGTGCTGAGAAAGTACACCATCTACAGCGACAACGTGTCCCTTAAATTCGTTGACATGGTGAAGAACCCCACCTATGCCGACAGATACAAGTCCATGTACAAGGGCGAGATAGATGCGTACAGCATCGTTGTCAGCAGCTCAAAGCGCATAAGGGTCATTGCCATACAGGATCTGTACAACACGGAGATGAACTACAATACCTTCTCCCAGCAGGTGGTATCCTCAAATGCGGAGCAGGAGCTGACATCAGCCATAATGTACGTCACCGACCCGGATCCTCTGCAGGCTGTGGTATTTAATTCCGAGACCGCCGGCACATCCTATGACAATGTGATGGCACTTCTCAATGCAAACGGCATCGACACCACGGAGATAGATCCCCTGTCCCAGGAGATACCCGAGGATGCGGACATCATCGTGATAAATGCGCCCCTCAACGACTATGACGACAGCATCATAGACAGCATCTACTCCTTCCTTGACAACGGGGGCAGGCTTGGCAAGAACCTTATCTACATCGCCGACTACTCCCAGAAATCCATGAAGAATATGGAGACCCTCCTTTCCGAATGGGGCATAGGCATAGGGGACGGCGTTGTAGGCGATATGGACACTGCAAATCTCCAGACACAGAACTACTACATCGTGCGTGACTACATCAAGGAGGGGGACTACACACTGAACGTTGCCTCCTTTGACCTGCCTGTAATAGACTATCAGTCAAGACCCCTGACACTGCTGTTCGACAATGCGGACACCCGCAGCACCGTAGCACTCCTGCAGACTGCCGACACAGGCTTTGTGTTCACGGAGGAGATGCGTGAGGCTGCCGAGCGTGGCGAGAACGGGGACATTGACAACGGCGTTCAGACCACATGGGCATTAGGGCGCAAGTATATGTTCGATGAGAACAATCAGGCACACTACTCAAATGTGCTTGTCATAGGCTCCTCCGAGACCCTTGACGAGTCCATGACCTCCACCACCTACTTCAACAACGGGGACTACTTCATCTCCATACTCAACAGCATGACAGGCAAGAACACAGGCATATCCATCGTTGCAAAGGATCTTACCTCAGAGACCTTTGACATTGACAACAGCAAGGTATCCACAGGCTTTACGGTATTTGTCATCGTGCTGCCCCTTGTGGTGCTTGTGATAGGTGCTGTGGTATTCATCAGAAGAAGAACCAAGTAAGCGGCTGTGACGGGGAAATGATATGAGATCCAATATAAAACTACTTATCGCCGTGACTATTGCGGCTGTGGTGCTTGCCGCCGCTGTCATACTCCTTGTGAACCTTACGGGTGGAGACAATGGCGATGCAGCAGAGGAGACCACCTCTGTCACCGTGAACGAGGGGAAGCTCCTGTACGACAAGGACCCTGCCGCCATAGAGACCATAGCCATAGCAAACTCCGAGGGTGAATACACCATAAGGAAATATGCGGATGACAGCTGGTTTGTGGAGGATTTTGCAGGCCTTATCCATGACACTACCTTTATAGGCAAGGCTCTGGAATATGCCGCATCCTTTGCGGCTGCCACCACTGCAAACGAGCACGCAGACGACCTTTCCGTATACGGCCTTGATGCTCCCCGTGCAACTGCCCTTATCACCTTTGAGGACGGCACCGTCCGTGAGATACGTGTGGGCAACGAGGCTCCCGCAGACGAGGTCACCTACTGCACCCTTGACGGCACCGACACGGTCTATGCCGTGGACAATGCCAAGGTGTCCTACTTCCTGCGGGATAAGTTCTACTTCCTTGAAAAGACGGTATACACCCCCCAGGCACCGGAAAATGCGGAAAACCCTGAGGATTACACCAAGATAAACAGCATCACCGTAAAGCGGAAGGACATTGACTATACAATAGTGCTCGAATACGATGAGAGGCAGGATTCCGACGAGATAGTAACGGGCAATTCAGCCACCCACCGCATGACCGAGCCTGTGCGCCTTGACCTTAACCCCGACACCGCCTACGATGCCCTCAATGCCATATACGGCCTTACCGCAAGCGGCGTAGCCGTTGCCGCCCCCTCCGAGGAGACCCTCTCCTCCTTCGGCTTTGACGACCCCTATGCCGTCATAGACTTTGACATTGTGGGGGGAGATACCACTCTTACCGTGGGCAATGCCTACACCAACGAGGAAACGGGTGAAAAGGGGCGCTATGTGACCGCCACAGGCTTTGATGAGATATTCATGTTCACCGACGGCACCCTCCCCTGGCTCACCATCACTCCCGAGGGCATAACCAGCCCCCTTATCACCAGCACATACATCTTTGCCATTGATGAGTTCACCATTGAGAGCAAGGACGTAAGGAAGGACTTTGTTCTCACCGGGGACAAGGATGACTTTGCCGTCACCTGTGACGGGGAGGAGGTAGACCCGGATCTGTTCAAATCCTTCTACCAGTACTTCCTCAAGGCTCCCGCAGAGGAGATATACCTGGAGGAGAACACCGACCCCGCCGATGTTACCGTAACTGTAGTATCCGACTACGGCACGGACACAGTGGAATTTGTAAGCAGCGCTGACCGCCTGTCGGTAGTGCGCCTCAACGGCCGCACATCCTTCCGTCTGCGCACCACCTATGTGAACCGCCTGCTGGAAAACCTTGACCACCTTATGAACGGCGAAGGCATAATAGTGACATGGTAAGACAGAGGTCAGAAATCAGAGGTCAGGGATGGGTATGCCCCCTTGTGTATCTCCGGGGACAGTCGGAGCAACGGGAAAGAATATCCTTGACTTATTGTGAATAATGTAGTACAATATAGCAAACGACAAAACCATTTTGGCGTTTGCTATAAAAACATACAGAAAGAAGATGATCTCATGTTAAACACCGTACTTAACAATGATTTTGCTGCTGCAAAGGCTGCTCCTGTCGCTCTTGTTGATTTCAACGCCACATGGTGCGGTCCCTGCAGGATGCTGGCTCCCCTCATCGACAAGCTGGCTGACGAATATGACGGCAAGGTGGAGTTCTTCAGCGTTGATACAGATGAAAACGACGAGATCGCAGCCGAATACGGCATTGTGAGCATCCCCACTCTGGTGATACTCAAAAACGGCGTGGAGGTCGCAAGGGATATGGGCTTCAAGCCGGAGCCTGTCCTCAGGGCATTTATCGACGCCAACACCTGAGCCGTCACACAATCCGTCACATGAGCCGGGGGGCAGCCCCCGGCGGCTATTACAGCAAAGGGTTTGGATCGGATGATCGAATATAAGGATTATAGCTGCCCTGTCTGCAACAAGCAGTTCGGGGAGGAAGACGACATAGTGGTGTGTCCCGAGTGCGGCACTCCCTACCACAGGGAATGCTACAAGGCCGCAGGCTGTGTGAACACTGCCCTTCACGGGCAGCAGCAGGGCTGGCGGGCACGGGCAGTGGAGGAGCAGGAGGCTCCCAAATGCGCTTCCTGCGGCAATGCCCTGCGCCCGGATCAGCTATTCTGCGACAAGTGCGGCACACCTTCCACCTATTACTACGAATGCAACGGCACAAAGCAGCCTGCGGGCTACCGTGCCCTGTACATGGGTGAGAAAAAGTCCCCCGGTGGGAGCGGCATCAACGAGAAGGAAATGGGAGAGCTGTACAGCGCCATGAACATTACCGACTTCGGTGATTCCTTCGGCTCCGACCCCAAGGACACCCTTGAGGATGATGTGACCGTGGCAGAGGCGGCGGAGTTCATAGGCCCCAACAAGCTGTACTATATGCCCAAGTTCCTGCTGATGCACCGCTTCGGGATACGGTTCTACCCCAATCTGGCAGCACTTTTGTTCCCGGAGATATACCTTGCCTACCGCAAGATGACCGTACAGGCAATAGTGGTGTTCATACTGCGCTTCATAATATCCCTGCCTGCCATGGCGCTGTCATTGCAGACGGTGCTTGGCAATCAGGACTACTACAATATGTTCATAGCGGCATACGGCTCCATCCCCGCCCTTGTGGAGAAAGTGCAGGCGTTTCTGAAGCTGGAGCTTGAAACAGGCTCCTTCGGGGTGCTCAACACCGTGTCCAGCATAATGGAGACCCTGCTCATATTTTCAGCCGGGTGCTTTGCCAACAGGATATACTACGATCACTGCATAAAGCGCATTAGCGAGATAAAGTCTATCCCCCTGCAGGTGGACAAGGAGGATATGATCATACGCCGGGGCGGCACATCCGTAGGTCTTGCGGTGCTTTTCGCCGTGCTGGTGTTCATGAGGGCAGGTGCTGCTGCAGCAGTTATCCTGATGCTCGTATAACATAAAGGAAGAATGATATGTCAAAGGTATCCGTAATAATCGCAGCAGCAGGCAATGCCGAAAGAATGAACGGCATACACAAGCAGCTTGCCATGCTGAAGGGCAAGCCGGTGCTTGCCTATTCCATGATAGCATTCCAGGCTGTGCCCCAGGTAAGCGAGATCATCATTGCCGCCCGGGAATGTGATGCAGATATAATCACCAATATCGCCCGTGAGAACGGCATTGACAAGTTCGTGGGCTGCTCCGGGGGCGGGGATACCCGCCAGCAGTCGGTGCTGGGCGCTCTGCGGATGGTATCGGAGGATGCGGAGTATATCGCCGTCCACGATGCGGCACGTCCCCTTGTCACAGCCGATGAGATCTCCCGCTGCATAGAGGATGCCGCCCATTTCGGGGCATCAGCCCTGGGAGTGCCCGTAAAGGACACCATAAAGACCGTGGAGGGGGGCATCATCACAGGCACCCCCGACCGCAGCACCCTCTACATCACCCAGACTCCCCAGATATTCAAGAAGGAATACTACATCAGAGGGGTGGAGAATGCGTCAGCGCACGGCCTTGACTTCACCGATGACTGTCAGCTGGCGGAGGCTGTGGGCATACGTGTCAATATGACCCTGTCCTCCTACACCAACATAAAGATAACCACTCCCGAGGATATGCAGATAGCAGAGCTGCTGCTCCGATAGAAGCAAGAAGCAAGAGGCAAGAAGCAAGACAGTGACGAAAAGCCGGAGACAGATCCCATCTGTTTTGGCAAAAGAAGGAAAAGAGCAAGCCGCATGGTCGAAAGCCCGTGCGGCTTGCTGTTTTCATCTTGCCTCTTGCTTTATGTTTTCTTGCTTTATGTCAGGCGATCTTGCCGGACAGGCGGAGCCAGCTGATCTCGTCGTGGATGGTCTCACGGTAGGAGCGGGTGGTGTAGCCCAGCTCCCTTTTTGCCTTTGTGGAGTCAAAGTTGTTGTTTCGAGCCAGATTGTAGACGGAGAACCTTGTCATCAGGGGCTTTTCGCCCTTTCTTGCGGCTTTTTTCTCCATGAGCCCTGCCATGAGATCCGCAAGCTTCAGGGGGAGGAACATCTTTACGGGCTTGCATCCGCTTTCATCCGATACCAGCCTTGAAAAATCACGGAATGAGACCTCATCGTTGCCAAGGATGTAGCACTCACCCTTCTTCCCCTTGTCAGCCGCAAGGATAATGCCCCTTGCCAGATCCCGGACATCGCAGAGATTGAAGGAGCCGTCTATGCCCATGGGCATTTCCCCCTTGATTATCTTCAGAAGTGTCCCGGTGGTCTCGCCCACGGCATAGTCCTCAGGACCCATAATGCCGCTGGGATGGACTACACAGGCATCAAGGCCGTATTTTTCCGCCGCATCCAGCACAAGCTGGGTTGCAAGTGCCTTGGACTGGCTGTAGCAGCCCACTACCCTGTCAGCGTCAAAACTGCCCACTTCCTTTATGGCACTGCCGTCAGAAGTTTCGGGTATGGCGCCTGTGCTGCTGCAGTATACCAGCTTCACGCACTCCTTGTGAGAAAGGCACAGGTCTATGATATTGCGGGTGCCCCCCACATTTACATCTATGACCTTCTTGTTGTAGGAGGGATCCACGGTAACTATGCTGGCAATGTGGAGCACCACTGTCTGAAAGCCCTCGGGAACGTCAAAGAAACGCTCCAGGGACTCCTTGTCGCAAAGGTCGCCGGTAACAGTCTCGGCTTCCTTCGGCACGAACTTCATGGCAGGGTCGTTTGGCAGTACGAACGCCCGTACCCTCTCCCCCTGTGCTATGAGCTGACGGCATACCGTGCCGCCGAGAAATCCTGCTGCCCCTGTTATAAGATACATTTTTTTCATATGCTGCCTCCTGTGGTGGTTTGTTTTGTTTTTGATGTATGCATTATATCCCCGCCGTGTTTCATTATGTATTCAGTTTTGTTTCAGTAATGTTAAAATCAGAGCTTTTCACTTGAATTATTCCCCCTGCTCTGGTATAATTGAGAAAATCAGGAACGGCAACGTATTCAAGGAGCATGAGCATGATAAATATTCTGGTAGTGGACGATGACAGGGATCTCAACCGTCTTGTCTGCGCATATCTGAATGACAGCGGCTTTTCGGCAAAGGGCTGCCTGTC
>DGXE01000068.1 GCA_002395525.1 Ruminococcus sp. UBA4240 | reverse complement strand
AAAGAACATTGACATCGTGTGCGGCGTATATGATGAACGTGCGCTGAAAAACTGGCAGTGTGCGGCACAGTTCGTTCGTAACGTGCCGGTGAGGTGTGCGGTATCGGTGTATGACTCTCTTGCGAAAAAAGAACGCCTTACTGTGGAGGATCTTCGTGGCAGGTCGATAATGCTTATCCGTGAGGGCTGGAACGAGGAAACGGACAGGCTCCGCAAATGGCTTAACGAGCAACACCCCGAGATCAGCATCGTCACCTTTGATTTTCTGAATCTTTCGGTGTTCAACGACTGCGAGAACAGCGATCATGTGCTGATGTGCATTGACAACTGGTCGAATGTCCACCCTCTGCTGAAAACACTGCCTGTGGACTGGGACTTCTCCATGCAGTTCGGACTTATGCATGCACCAAAGCCCGGCAAGACTGTAAGGCGTTTTCTTGATGCGGTGAAAAAGAATTCAGGTGAGAAAAATGAATAAGGAATGGTCTGAACTAAACAAGATAATGCAGGCAAGTATCAGGAAAAAGGATACATATGACCATGGAATAAGCACTATGTTTGAATTGACTTTTGAGCTTTTTGCGTCTTTTGGCAATTTCAAGAAAAGTGCGGTATAATGCGGTTTCACAGCACCGTACATTTAGCAGCTTGCGGTCACTTGAAGCAAACTTTTGTAAAAATAACGACCAAATAACGACCCAAATTAGGCGCACGTCTGTTATACAATCAACATAATATTTTGGAGGATTAACAGATGAACAACATACTTAACCAGCTCTATTACGGGGAGATCAACCCCAGCGAAAAGCCTGCACCCGCTACCAAGCGATACATTGAGAACCGCGAGCTGATATGTTCCACTGAAAACAAGCTGCTTGAACAGTTTCCCGACTGCAAGGAGCTGCTTGATACCTACACAGATGTTCTCCACATTGAAGCGCAGTTGGAGTGCGAAGCAGACTTCGAGCGCGGATTCAGGCTCGGTGCTCTGATCGCGGCGGAACTGTCACAGCCTATCGAGTAAATTCAATTCAACCCAATCCCCTTGACGCAAGTTAAGGGGAATTTTCTATAAATGTATTTTCGAGCTTACTTGTTACGCTTGCCAGTATTATCAGATCCGCGTATTTCCTCGTGATAAAAGTAATCAACAATTACCGGGTGACCTTTTGGAACTCTGCCATACGGCATTTCGTTATCCACAAACTGACAATCATACTTTTCAGCCATTTGTTCAGCCTTTTTCTCCAGCTCCTCAAAATAACTGCGGTCGTGCTTATTGTAGATCCGCTCATAAAGTGGTATCAGCTCGGGGCGTTTTTCAGCGATATAGTCTATGATCGTTTTCTTGAATCCACCGCGCAAATTAAGATTTTCAAGCCAGAACAGGTCACATTGTTCTCTTACGCGCTCAAAGATCTTCTCAAAGTCAGTGATACCGGGGAACACCGGCGATACAAAGCATACCGTTCTGATACCTGCATCATAGACCTTTTTCATAGCAGCTATTCGCCGTTCGATACTGACAGCATTGTCCATATCGCTTCTGAACTGTTCGTCAAGGGTGTTTATTGACCACGAGACTGTGACTTGTCCGAGTTCTTTGAGCAAGTCAATATCCCTTACAACAAGGTCGGATTTTGTACAGATAAGTATATCCGCACCGCTACCAATGAGCTGTTCCAACAACTTCCGTGTATTTCGAAATTGTTCCTCCTGCGGAATGTAACCGTCTGTCACGGAACCGATAACAACACGCTGACCTGCATACTTCGCCGGATTATTGATCTTCCCCCAATGCTTCACATCGAGAAAGGTTCCCCATTCTTCTGTATGTCCGGTAAAACGCTTCATAAACGAGGCATAGCAATACTTGCAGGCGTGCGTGCAGCCCACATACGGATTTACCGAATAGCCGCCTACAGGCAGGTTTGATTTCGTCATTATGTTTTTTGTCTCACTGTCTCCTATGATAATGTTATCTGATGTTATTTGTGCCATTTTCTCTGTTCCTCCAGTACCCTGCCGAAAGCTTCGGGTAATTCCTGCACCATATTCATATCGCCCATTATCGGCGAAAGATCTTCCTTCATAAAGACGGGTATGCTGAGAGAATGAGCCTGCTCAGTCAAAGAAACTGCCCATTCCGGTTCGGTATGTATCTTTTTGCAGCACGCTCCGGTCATAGTACCCACTACTATCCAGTCAATGCCTCTGAGATTGACCTGCTCCGGATCGTTGAAAAGCGGCTCAAAGGTAGCGTGATAATGCTTTGCTTTTACATTTTCCCGAAGTGCGTCAATACGCCACAATTCCTCTTTTCTTGTTACAGTGACACCGAACCAAGCGTTTTCAAGGTCTGTTTTTATATCGAGAAGATCGGGACGCTTTGTTAAAAACAAAAACTGATGCTGTGGATTCCGGCTTATCATTTCAAACACCTGCTCCTGCCACTCAGAACTCCAGCCCGCAAGGTCACTCATACCCGTCAGCAGGAAATTATGCGGACAGGGTTTATCCATTATCCGAAGTTTATTTTCAAAGAACTCCGGCTTCTCAAAATCGTCAATGGTATGAAAGCGCTTTACATTATTTCTCGCATAGCAATAGCAGCAGCCTATTGTGCAGCCGATCACGATATTAAGGTTTTGTATCAAAGACTTTATGCAAACGCTCATTTTTCATATTCCTCCAGATTTTTAAGGATGCGATGCAGATAACTCTCAAACTGCTTTACTTCGTCTTTTGTGAAATCCTTATAGTATATGCCGCTTATTTCCTTTGTCACCTGATCATAATCTTTTTCAAGTGTTTTGGCGTTATCTGTAAGGTATATCAATATCTTTCTGCGGTCGCTGTCGCCGCGGTCACGATAGATAAGTCCCGCAGCTTCCATTCTGTCGATCATGCTCGTGAGAGATGTGACTGCAAGACCGGTCTGATGCGATATTTCATTTATCGGGATACCGTCACCCTGCCACAATACATAAAGAATACGCCCTTGCGCGCCATTGAAAGCGTCAATGTTCTTTTTGGCAAGTATCTGTTCAAATATTCTGCCGCCGATCTGCTTTATCTGTGAAATAAGAAAACCACCTTGTTCTTTCATAATGATCAAGGCAGCCGCGGGAACGACTGCCTTTTCCTCCTTTACTTTTTCTGTGCAGCTGCAAACTCCGCGTAGCCGTTCCAACCGTAAACCGCGTCAACGGTCTCGTCAGCAAACACACCTTTGACATCACAAAGATGCACTATATGGTCGTCTGCATCAAATGTCTGAGCAACAATTGCGTGTATGAGCAGCCTGCAAGGTATGGGCGCTTTTATTGAAGTACCTTCAACATCCTGCATTGTAAGCCCGCATTTGGCAATTTTGTCAGTATCCTTACCGGAGCAGGTTCCGCAGCCGATAAGTGCTCCCGCAATTTCAGTGCCGGGTATCGCAAGAACAAGCTCTTTTTTCTCGGCGAGGAGATTGAGGCTATACGCGCCCTTATTCAGCGCAAACATTATTTTGCCCGGATTTGTCGAAGCGTAAGTCCAGAACGCGAGAGTGGCGAGATTAGTTGTTCCGTCAGGCTTTTCCGTACAAATCAAGGTCATAGAATTGGGTGAAGTGTAAACCGGAGCATTTGCAATTGTTATCTTTTTCATAATCATAATTCCTTTCGTAGTACAACTGCATTTAATTCGTATCAACATTATACCATATAGGAATATATTTGTCAATAGTTTTTATAAAAAGTTTAAAAAATCAAGGTGAATATATGTTTTGCCGGAAAGCCAAGCAGAAACAGGCTTGATAATACTGTTGCATAAAAGGACAGCAAAAGTAATTTATAAAGCAGCGAACCTTTACCCCCATACGAGGGTGTCCATAGCGTGAACGCCCTCCTTCACCCCTCGGTGCAGACCGAACGAAAAAAGCGCTCTGAGCCGCTTTTGATATGTGGGTAGGGTAATACATTACCCGCTTGTTTTGAACGGCGTACAGCGCAAAAAATGCCTCTTTTCTTCCCGGATTCGCTCCTTTTATCACAGGGTATGACTGCGCCCGAAACTCCCATTTTTTCCACTCATCATCAACTGTCATTTTTCGAGGCATTATACTGCTGAAAACACGAACAAATAGACGGCAACGGTCAAGCTGTCCGCCGTTTTCTTTCCCGAAAAAGGTGCAGCACATCCCCGGGAAGCTCCGGCTTTACGACCCCAACCCGCGCATCCGTGCCTCTATGGCAAGTGCTGTGCGGTTTGGACAGCCTGTTTTTGAAAGGATCCTGCTGATATGGGTCTTGACCGTGCCGATGCTGATACCCAGATTATCGGCTATCTCCTGATTTGATGCGCCCGTGGTCATCTCCCTGAGCACATCGGTCTCTGCGGGAGTCAGCTCCCTCGAAAGTATCCTGCCTATCATCACATCCGGGGGCGATTCAGGGAACACGGATTCACCCGCCATAGTTCGATCCATTATCTCTATGAGCTCGCTGTCGGTGGTCTCCTTGTACCAGAAGCTCTCTATGCCTATATCCCTCGCCCGCTTGAGATAGCCTTCCTCTACCATGGAGGTAACTATGAGTATCTTGGTGCCGGGGGAGTGTTTTTTTATGCGCTTTGCCGCATCAAGGCCGTTGGAGCCGTCCGCCATGACTATATCCATGATGACCAGATCCACATCGAAGCGTTCGCATATGACATGAGCCACCGCTGCGGAGTCAAGGGAGTACATCAGCCTGTACCTGCTGCTGCTGTTGACTACCATCTCAAACAGCTTGCGGGGGATATTCTGATCATCCACCACCACTACATTATAGGTCATAAGTTACCTCCCTCGTCATAAGGAGCCGTAAGTGTCAGCCTGAAAGTGGGCCTGCTCTGTATCTCCATCGTCCAGCCCAGGCTTTCGGCAGCCTGTCTGAGATTTTTAAGCCCTCCGCTCTCCTGTATCTCTGTTTTTGGTGCCACGCCGTTGTTTGTGATCATATAAGTGTTCCTGCCCTCATTCTTTGTGCATTCCAGAAGTATGCGGTCGCCGTGAGCGTGCCGGAATGTGTTGGTGAGACATTCTATCAGCGCCGTGACGATGATCTCTCCGCTTTCTCTTTCTGCGGGCAGCTCACCCTTTACATCTATATCCACGCCCACATATCCCGCCACGGTGAACACTTTCCCGTAAATATCCTTCTGCTCGGGCTCGCCTGCGGTCTCCAGAAGATCAAGAGCCTTGTTCCAGATAGCCCTTATCTCCTCGGGGCTGCTCTCCGATGCCCCCCGAATAAAGCGCTTGGTGGCGATCATAGTGCTGCCGAATCGGTCGTGTACGCTGGTCTTAGCCGCAAGTATCTCCTTCTGTATGGTCATCTCGGTGATGAGCACATTAAGCTCCCTGAGCCTCTTCTGCTGGCTTGAAAGCTCCTCGTCTATCCTGTGAAGCCTTTCCGTAAGTTCATATTCCTCGGTTATGTTCTCTGCGATGATCTCCGTCAGCTCCGCTGAGCCTACGTTTGTCCTTTCGATGCCGAAGGTGTACACACTGCCGTCGGACAGCCGCAGGGGAGTGCTGTGTTCATCCACACGGGAAAATATCTGTTCACCGCTGAGTACGTATTCACCCGTAATGTCTGTGCCTATCCTTGCCATTGTTTCATTCATCAGCAGTATGCGCCCGCTTTTGTCATAAATGCAGAGCCCTGCAGGGAGATCGTCCACAGCAAACTTAACTGAATTTGATGAGAGCTTTTCTTTGCCGTAGTACGCCACATCTATCGCCATGAGCACCGTGAGGACGGTCATGACGAACAGTATCACGAGCCATATCCATTCGGGAATGGCGTGCAGCTTGGATATTGCGTATATGGTGCTGACCGTGCCTCTTTTTATCAGCATAAAGCGGTTGAATATCTCATACAGTCCGTAGGAGATAAGGATGAGCAGGCTGGTTATGATGTATGACACAGCCCCCCTGCGCATCCGTATGCTCGCTGCTATAACGCAAAAAAGCGCTAACAAAAGAAACAGAGCATATAAGCACTGCAAAGACATCATCATGAAGGGCATATCGTCGAAAGTCAACGGGAAACGCCCCCTTCCCCGGGATACCTGAAGCAGCCCTCATCATCGCTGATATCATTACCGCTTATGTTTACGGTAATGTGGGGAATACCGTCCTTTGCGCCTATGAGCACCATAGCCGCCTTTGAAGAACGCATCTTCCCCTCAGCAACACTCTCGAACCAGTCATAGGCATCTATGAGTGCAGCCAAGGGAACACGTCCCTCATTCTCTGTGTATACCGAACAGGTGATATCAAGGAGCCTGAGACTGTCCAGAGATTCAGCTACCGAATGGTACAGCTCGGATATGTCGGCAGTATCCCTCTGCTGTGCCAGCAGATACAGGTTTGCACGGCGCTTTATGTAGGTTCCCAGCAGACACACCTGTGCAAGGTCGCCTTTGTCCAGCAGCGTGCGTATCCTTTCGGCAGTGGGCTGCAGGTCGGCGGAAAGCCTCATATAGGTGTTGTTCTGCACCTCGTAGCGTGCTTTATCTTCCTTGATGCGGTTCTCACGGCTCAGCAGCTCGTTTTTGTAGCGAAGGTCGTCAGTCCTCTCTCTCAGCTCGTTATTGAGCCTTTCTATCTTGCTCCTGTCCTCAGTCCAGAAGGCATAGCCCCCGGGTATGCTGCGGGAATTGAGCACCAGATAGCTTTCCAGCATCACGGGAGCGGAAAGCGCTGTCCTGCGCTGATCGGCGGTTATGGTGATCTTGGCGGAATCAAATCTCAGCTTTCCGTTTTTGTCGGTTATCTGCATATTGAGCGGGAGAAAGTCCATCAGAAGCATATATCTGCTGTTTGAAGGCACAAGCCCTATGATTATGCAGGATTCCCAGAAGCCTATCATCATAAAGGTGAATACAGGCTGAAAGGTTATCTTCAGCGGTCCTATCATGATATGACCGTAAATAACCGCTGCTGTCAGCATCGCACTGCCGGTCAGAAGAAAAAAGGAGGGCAGCAGGGCAAATCTTCTTATGTTGGAAATGCGGCTGCGGCGCAGTATAATTACAAATGATGTTCCTATGGTGATGGCCTGGAACATCCACGATATATAGCATATAATGAAATGCCCTGTCACTTTACCTTCCGGGGAGACGGTGCGGTATGCCAGATGGTGAAGATCGTTGGTGAGGTAGCCCAGAATGGTGACTATGCAAAGAACTGCCATCCATTTGTGTCTTTTCAGGATTTTTACGGGGTCGGGTTTTCCGATACACAGCGCAGAATAGAAGGAAAGCAGGGTACACATCAGCACGGGCACCTGATAAAGATAATTCAGATAACGGTTCGTAAGTGGCATAAAGGAAAAAAGGGTGTATCTGCATACGGTGAGTACGGACAGCACTCCGAGCATGACAGCCATGGCTGTCAGCAGGCGGCGCAGAGCAGGGATGATTATGCGGTATTTCAGGGTGTTGAACCAGACAACACACACCAGCAGCATAACGATATGTGACGAATCGTGCAGGTACCACGAGTTGCTTATCCGTGACAGCAGAGCGATGATCATCATAATGAGCATCAGTATGCCGTATCGTATATTCACTGTTCTTGCGGACATCCATTCATCCCCTTTCCCGTTGTATACAAAAGATATATCATTATACCATAAAGACCGGGGTTTGTCATCTGTCTAAGGATATAGACGATGTGACAAAAATACGGCAATGAATTTGTGGATTTCGTACAACAGTGCTGTAAGGAAAATGCTGGAACTGTAACGTTCCCTTTTCAGCAGCCGCCCCCTGGATGATGACAGCCGAATACTGATAGGGTACATTGCGGAAAACGGCATATACGGCACCGAACGTACATACAAGCTGTGAAGAATGGTATCAAGGTCGGCATCTTCAGAGTTGGTGGGGAAGATTCGTTCATTTACAGATGCTGTATTTCTCTCATGGGACAGGATGAAGGCGCACTTCCCCATATTAAGGAAATATCCTTTTCTGCTGCCTGTAATGTGGGTGAAAAGGATATCAGGTTTTCTGAGACACGCAGATAAGTATGTTTCAAAGCTGGATTACACCAATATCAGTGAATCGGATTTCCAAAGGATGAAAACGATCTTCAAAGCAGGCGGGATAATGTAAAAGCAGTGTTCCCACATAACCCAAAAGCCAGCGAATGAAGAATATGATTATTTCTGGAATGCCTTGAAAAGAATTGAGGGCAAATCCTTTTATATCAGTGATGGAAAGAAGGATAAACTTCAATACACCTATATGATTGACGGAGAAACGCTGAGAATAATAAAGCTTGATGTGTCAATATCAAAAGAAGATATTCTGAAAGCATATCGGGTGGCAAGAACGGAGGGTAAAAAGACTGTAAGTGACAGCCCTGCAGTGGCAATTTATCTGATGCCGATACTCATGGAAATGGGAATACGCAAGGCTTGACCGCCTTGCGTATGATGTAATGTGTTGGATTGTTACGGCTGTAGCTGAGCCGTCTTGATGTGATTTGTTAATTTCAATATCAATGCGGCTATCAGAACCCGGTTGGTAGCTTCTGATCTGTCCGGGAGAAACCACCGTCTGCCCGAACAAAGGACAGCGAATGTCTGTGATTCAGTGAGTTTTCGATCAGCATTAATATCTTTAGCCTTTCCGGTTGTTGTCTGTACCGAATACTTCGGGTTTTTGCAGGACTTGTGTGTAATACAAAAGATCCGCCCACAGATGAAACTGCAGGCGGATCCACTGTTGGTGCGCTGCAAGGGACTCGAACCCCTGACCTACTGGTTCGTAGCCAGTCACTCTATCCAGCTGAGCTAGCAACGCATCCGCAACATATGATATTATATCATAACTTGGGTGCCTTGTCAAGTCTTTTTTTAAATATGTATTATATATGAAATATCACAATATATAAATATATAGAAGTTGATATTTATCAGTGTACACATTATGATCCAACCCCTAATGCCATAAAATTATTACAAATGCTGTTTTCCTATTGCATTATTTGTTGAAATGGTGTACAATGCTTACATAAAGCTTTAAGTACCATAACAAAGGAGGAAGGAAAATGACAAGGAAAACAAGAGCTGCCGCACTGCTTGCGGCTGCGGCTATGATGGTTTCAGCAGTGCCCTTTGCCCCGGCAGGCTATGCGCTATCAAACAAGGCAGTGTCACAGAAGGCGGCAAAGACATATCCCACGCCTATAAGCTCCGATGAAAGCATAAAGAGATTCAAGGAGACGACCCCCAAGGCATATGAGGCGGAGGTATCCGAATACTGGTATTCCAAAAGCTTCGGGCTTAAATGGGATAAGGTAGATGGGGCGCTTCTGTACTATGTGTATGAAAAATCTCCTTCATCAAAGGGATATAAGTTAGCAAAGAAAACCCTTGACAACGAGTATTCATCGGTGTATTCCGGCTATTCCTACAAGGTGCGTGCCGTATCCTTTGATACATCGGACAAGATAGTGTATTCCAAGCTGTCAAATGCGGTGGAGATCACAAGGAAGGATGACTACTATATCCTTGATGATGAGCCCCGAGGGGTATATTATACGACTGCAGCAGTAAGCACCAACTCCGTTGCAATGGCTGAGGGTGCAGAAGAAGTTGAAGACGGCTATTATGAAGAAGAGCCGACTGTGGACTATGAAGCGCCTGTGGACGACGGCTACTATGAAGAGCCTGCCGAGATCTACACTCCCGATACGGAGGAGTACAATTCCGGGGAGGAGACCGGCTACAAGAACACCTCCACCGACCCTGTTTCCACCTTCTCCGCTGATGTTGATACTGCCTCATATGCCAATCTGCGCCGTATGATTCAGAATGGGTACAGCATAAAGTCCGAGGCTGTGCGCATAGAGGAAATGGTCAACTACTTCGACTACAACTATCCCACCCCAACGGGAAAGAACAAATTTGCCACCTCCGTGCAGGTCACGGACTGTCCCTGGAACTCCAAGGCACAGCTGATGGTGGTGGGTGTACAGGCGCAGGATGTAAAGACACCTCCTGCCTCTAATCTTGTGTTTCTGATAGACGTGAGCGGCTCCATGTACAGCAATGACAAGCTGCCCCTTGTGGTCGAATCCATCAATAAGCTGACAAAGGAGATGGGGGAGAATGACCGCATTTCCATTGTGACATACTCCGGGGAGGAGCGTCTTGTGCTTGCAGGTGCAAAGGGCAATGCGGTAAACACTGTAAAGGCTGTTACGGAATGCCTTGAAGCGGATGGCTCCACAAACGGTGAGAGCGGCATCAACATGGCATATGACCTGGCACAGGAGTATTTCATCAAGGACGGCTCCAACCGTGTCATTATGATGACGGACGGAGATCTGAACGTGGGCATATCCGACAGGGATGAGCTGGAGAAATTCATCTCCGAAAAGCGTGACACCGGGGTTTACTTTACCGTGCTGGGCTTTGGCACTGACAACATCAAGGACAACAAGATGGAAACGCTGGCTGACTGCGGCAACGGCAGCTATCACTACATAGATACCTCTCTGGAGGCTCAGAAGGTGCTTGTTGACGAGCGTGTAAGGACGCTGTTCACCGTGGCGGAGGATGTGAAGTTCCAGGTGGAATTCAATCCCGCAACAGTTGAGAGCTACAGGCTCATCGGCTATGACAACAGGCGGCTCAACAACGAGGATTTCACTGATGATACCAAGGATGCGGGTGAAGTAGGCGCAGGTCAGAGCGTTACCGTCATCTATGAGATCATCCCTGCAAAGAGCGGCGCTTCAAAGCTTGAATACCAGCAGGCAACAGGCAATACCTCCGCACTGTGCACTGTAAAGACAAGATACCGTGACCCCTCCACCGGCAAGTATTACACCAGCAAGCGCAAGGTGCTTTCATCAACATACACTGCCATAGACAAGGTGCCTGCCCGCACCCGCTTTGCAGTGGCTGTGGCTGAATTCGGTCTTGTGCTGAAGCAGAGCGAATATGCGGAGAATGCAAGCTTTGCGGATGTTTCTGCGGCTCTTGAAGCCTTAGGGGACAAGAACCTTGCCAGGATAGGCTATTCCGATGACCTTGTAAGACTTATGGCTATACTCAATGATGAGTGAGTGTGGTCAGGGCAGATGGAATCCGTTTTTATAAGTCTCTGATATAATGTGGTATAATTAGGGAACATCAAAGATTGATGTTCCCTTTTTGTTGTTTGCTATCACAGTTAGGAGGCTATGCTATGAATGTCCCAAACTATAATCAGCCCAATAACAACAGAGTGAAATTTGTACCCGCAAAATGCACCAGCTGCGGAGCAGAGCTTTCTGTAGATCCGTCACAGGAGGCTGCGGTCTGCAATTACTGCGGTACGCCCTTTATAGTGTCAAAGGCAGTGCAGGATTATAACGTTACATACCAGACAAATATCGTAAATGAACGCAAGGGTGTGGTACAATCCATACTCGACTATGCCAGTGAAAAGGAGAAACGAGAGGAGCAGCGCCTTGAACAGGAGCGCATAAGAAACGAAGAGAGGAAAAGCAAACGAAACAAGACCATACTCTGGGTGCTGGGGTGGATATTCATTTTCCCTGTACCCCTTACTATCCTGATGCTGCGAAACAAAACTCTTGACACGAAGGTTAGGTATGGCGTGATAGCGGGCGGATGGGTATTATATCTGCTCATAGGGCTTATAGGCGGTAGAGATAACAGAGATGCAGGCTATACACCATCAGTTGATACTCCGTACACTACAGAAGTATATGTTCAAACAACACAGCAGGTGACAGAGGAAACTGCCGCTGTTGATGTAACATCTGCTTCTGTATTGGAAACAGAAGAAACTCCGGAGTCCGCAATAGTTGAAAGGGCAATGCCAAATGAGATAGGGGAGACAGCCGAAACAACTTCAGAGGCAGCCGAGGTCAGTGAAAGCACCGAAGCAGAGCCGTCCTATGAAGACATAAGAAATGCTGTTGAAAATGGTGACTATTCCCTTGTTACCCCAGAATTCAAGGAAACTATGGATCAGTATGAAGCATTCTATGATGAGTATATAGCGTTTATGAAGAAATACACATCCGGTGAGGGCGATATGCTTTCTATGCTCACAGATTATACTGCTATGCTTGAAAGATTGGATGAATGGACGGCAAAAATGGATGCCATCGATGAAAACAGTCTTTCGCCCGCCGATGATGCCTATTATCTCATAGTCACTCTCAGGGTGGAAAAGAAGCTCCTGGAAAGCTTGTGAGAAAGGCCAGCCCCCTTAGAGCAGGCACGTAAAAAACGTGTGAGCTTTAGAGCGGCGCACATAAAGCAGTTTATGTGATTTGAAGATAAGGTTGCGTAACATCGCAGTTACGCAGCCTTTTTCTTTTTGTCGTATTCTTTGCTGTCAGCAATAGCTGTAGCGACAGCAACATCAAAGCGGAAGTGTATCTCGATCTGCTGAGTACGATGACCATCGCTCTTATCCGGAGCGTGA
>DGXE01000055.1 GCA_002395525.1 Ruminococcus sp. UBA4240 | reverse complement strand
ACCATACACTGGTACTGGTTCCAGATGTTGACCTGACGGTTGAGCTTTTCGTCGGGAGTGGTGATGGTGTACTTGGAGAGAAGCTCATCCCAGGTCTTTGCAAGCTCGGCAAGACCTGCATCAGCCTTTTCAGCTGTGTCGTACTTCTTCATCATCTCGTATGCCCTGGACTTGTTCATGGTGCCGTCAGCATTGAACTTCTCGGGATAGGGGTTCTCCACATAGCCCAGTACATATACAAGGGTCTTCTCCTCGCCGGGGGCAAGGGTGATCTCCTTGTAATGGCTTGCAACGGGGGACCAGCCGTCTGCTACGGAGTTTGCAGGCTTGCCGTTCATGACGGTGTCGGGATTGCCGAAGGAGTTGTAGATGGAGCCCAGGAAGCTCTCCCTGTCGGTGTCAAAGCCGTCTATGGTGTCATTTACGGTGTAGAATGCAAAGTGATTGCGGCGCTCCTTGTATTCGGTCTTGTGGTAGATGGTGGAGCCTTCGATCTCAACTTCGCCGGTGTTGAAGTTTCTCTGGAAGTTGGAGGAGTCATCCATTGCGTCCCACAGGCACCATTCCAGGAATGAGAACAGCTTGAAGGACTTGGAGGCGGAGCCCTCATTCTTCAGAACAACCTTCTGAACCTCGCCTGTAAAGCCGGGAGGTACAAAGAATGTCACCTCTGCGGAAAGGTCGTTCTTCTTGCCTCTGATTATGGTATAGCCCATGCCGTGACGGCAGGAATACTCGTCAAGCTCTGTCTTTACAGGTGACCAGCCGGGGTTCCACACAACGCCGTTGTCGTTGATGTAGAAGTAGCGGCCGCCTGCATCGTTGGGAACGTTATTGTAGCGGTAGCGGGTTATTCTTGCAAGACGGGCATCCTTGTAGAAGCTGTAGCCGCCTGCGGTGTTGGATATAAGGCTGAAGAAATCCTGTGTGCCGAGATAGTTTATCCAGGGGTAAGGGGTCTTCGGCGAAGAGATGACATATTCCCTTGCCTTGTCGTCGTATGATCCGAACTTCATCGCATAAACCTCATTTCTTGTGATGTTGGATTAGTGGTCACTGATCACTCCTCTGACTGAGGGCATCACTGCGCCCAGACCGTGATCAGTTACATACACACTTGTTATTTTACCATATTAAACGTTTAATTTCAACAGAAAACTGTATTTTCTGCATAACAAAATAATCGGCTGAAAATTGTGTAATTGTTACAAAACGGTAAAAGGGTGTGTAATAAAGGGGTTTGTCCGACCCCGTCAGGTTTTTCGGGTTTATTTGATTGTTTATATCATTGACATATTTTTTTCATTGTGCTATAATGATTTTATATGAATACAGATAAGGGGTTCAGCTATGGGCTATAAGAACGAATTTATAAGATTTATGACAGAGTGCGATGTGCTGCGTTTCGGCGAGTTTACTCTCAAGAGCGGCAGAAAGGCACCCTACTTCATCAATGCGGGGAACTACCGCACAGGGGCACAGCTTTCAAAGCTGGGGGGATTCTATGCCGACTGTATCAAGGCAAATGATATCCCTGTTGAGTGCCTGTTCGGTCCTGCCTACAAGGGCATACCCCTTGCAGTGAGCGCAGCCGTGCAGCTTTATGAGAAGTACGGCATTGACGCAGGTGTCTGCTTTGACCGCAAGGAAGTAAAGGATCACGGCGAGGGCGGAATGTTTGTGGGACAGCAGCTTTCCGACGGCATGAAGGTAGTCATCATAGAGGATGTGATGACCTCCGGCAAGGCCGTGAAGGAGGTCTACCCCAAGGTGACGGGTGAGGCTAAGGTGGACATCACAGGCATGATAATCACCGTTGACCGCATGGAAAAGGCTCTTGACACGGAGCTTTCAGCGGTGCAGCAGGTGTACAAGGACTACGGTATAAAAGTATTCCCCATAGTCACCATAAAGGACATAATAGCTGCCATTGAGGACGGCGAGGTAAAGGGACGTGAATACCTTGACAACATGAGGGCATATCTGGAGCAGTACGGAGCAAATTAACACATAATCGGAGGAGATATTATGGGAGTAAAGCTTGAGCTTACGGCGATCACACCACAGCTTATGGATTCAGTCATCTATATGGACAATTCCCCTGCGTATGCAGCCTTCAAGGAAGAGATCGAGGCCATACTGGCGGAGTTCAACGAGAAGAAATCCCTTTCGGCCAACTGGACGGTAGACCCCGGGGATCTTACCTCAAAGTCTGAGGATACCCTGAAGAATATGCACAGAGCCTATCTGTACTGGTCATTTGCCGAGCAGAAGGATTCCCCCGAACAGGATCCCACTTCCGTGTATTCCATGGTAAAGCTGTTTTTCAAGTCACAGCAGCAGAATATCATGGATGTAAACGGCGGCAGCAGCGTATTTGACACGGTAAATGCCGAGCGCCTCATAGATGCCTTCAAGGAAAAGATCTCCTCTGACAGCGCCGTGTATGACAGCGTGAAGGCCTTCTTTAAGGGATATGTATACGGCTACTACTTCAACTTCCTTGATGAAGCTGTGGTAATGAAGAAATATGCAGAGATGCTTGCATATCTGGGTGTAATGTCCGGCATAGTGCCTACCAGCGTATCTGACAAGCAGAAGGTGCTTGTAAAGATAGCTCCCCTTATGACGGATAACAGGTGCAAGTACGTTTCCGGGCTGCTGCCCATGGATCTTATGCTGGATATGATCTACAAGCGCATTGATATGACCACTCTTCCCGAAGAGCGTGCCGCCCATATGAGAAACGACATACGCTCCTATGTCACCTCCCATTACAAGACTGACAGGGATGACGGCATGGAGCTGGTGTCCGATTCAGTGTCCTCCCAGTTTGTCACTCTGTATTTCAGCAAGTATGTGGATTCCCGTGATGTGGCAGATGCTCTTTACAGCAATGCATTCAGCGGTGTGCGCACATTCCTTGACGGCGACAGGGATGACACCGGGGAGTTCGATGCGGCAAAGCTCAATTCCCTTATGACCGCCCGCCTTGAGAAAGTCCTTGAACCTTTCTACACCGCCGGCCGTGAGCCTCTCCTTGACACATCCCTTGGAGGAGAGGAAAAATGCTACCGCTATCCTGTCGTCTACAAGGACGGGGACAGGTGTATGTTTGCAAATGCATATGCCCCCTATGTCTACAAGGAGCTTGACGGGGATGTGTACATATCCTCTGATGTGCCCGACGGCATATTTGACTTTGCAGATGCTGTGTTCTCCTCCGAGCCTGTGTGTGAGATGTTTGACATTGCCGACAGCACTGTGCGTGTGCGCCGTGACAAGGTGAAGCACGTTGAAGAGATAAAGCGTCTGAATTCGGATGAGAGCCTTTCTGCAAGGGACAGGAGGATGCTCCTCCTTGAACAGTACCTGTATCTGTGCAGCGGCAGCCTTACCGCCCAGAAGTTCAGGAACATGACAGATGCCAATGTGTTCGGCACCGAGCTTTTCGATGCATATATCAAGTATCGTGCAGACCTGCTCATTGATGCCTGCGGCGACAGGGAGGCAAAGAAGACCCTGCTCGACAACATAAACAGCATCAGCAAATAGTGTACCATCAGCCGCCGCTTTACGGCGGCTGATGTGATGAATAGAGTAAACGGAGTTATTATGAAAGCATTTGACATTAACCTTATGCCTGATTATAAGGCCTTCGGCATTGAGGAGGAGGGGCTTACCCCTGTCCTCCACTGCATGATACACGATGCCATTCCGGACAGGACATATCCCAATGTTCTGGTGGTTCCCGGAGGGTGCTACTCCTTCTGCTCCGACAGAGAGGGGGAGCCTGTGGCATCACGTTTCTATTCCTTCGGCTACAATGCCTACTATCTTGAATACAGCGTATGGAGAAAGCCCTATCCTGTTGACATGACGGAGCTTTGTGCAGCGGTTGCATATATCCGCTCCCACAGCAGGGAGCTCAATGCCACCTGGGATGTTACCGTCTGCGGCTTTTCAGCAGGAGGGCATATGGTGGCTGCCTACGGCCTCTATCACGAGGATTTTGCAGCAATGGGGGATGTGGCTCCCGACAGGCTGATACTATCCTATCCTGTCATAACAATGGGAGAGCTCACTCACGGGGAAACCAGGGATAACGTGGCACCCACCCCGGAACTTGCGGAAAAGCTTTCCGTTGAAAAGCACGTTACCGGGAAGTACGCCCCCACATTTCTGTGGGCGTGTGCGGATGATGCCACCGTCCCTGTGGAAAATTCCCTTATGATGGCAAAGGCTCTGTCTGCTGCAAAGGTGCCCTTTGAGCTGCATATCTTCCCGGAGGGCGGGCACGGCCTTGCCCTTGCGGACATCACCACACAGAAGGACGGGGATCCTAAATATCTCTGCCCCCATGCTGCAAACTGGCTCCCTCTTGCCCTTGAATGGCTGGACGGAATGAGAAAATGAGTGCTCCTGCCTGTGATAGGTGGTACAGCTTGATTTGCAAGTTATGATTGTAGAAGTTGCATAATAATTTACACAAAATTTATTGATTATTTGGCGTGAATATGGTACAATAAAAAGGTAAATATAAGTGCGGTATACCGCAGAAAGGAATATACAATGTTTGATTACAAAGGAAAAGTAGTGGCTATCACCGGCGCATCCTCTGGCCTTGGCAAGCAGATGGCGGAGGGCTTTGCACAGGTAGGCGCAAATCTTGTGCTGCTGGCAAGAAGAATAGACAGGCTTGAAGCATCAGCCGCTGAGTGGAGCGCAAAGTACGGTGTTGAGGTGCTCCCAATTAAATGCGATGTTACAGATGAAGCATCCATTGATGCCGCTCTTTCTGCCATTGACAGCAAGTTCGGCAAGGTAGAGGTCATCATCAACAATGCCGGCGGTGAAAAGGGAACAGGCACTCCTCTTGTGGACTACAAGAGAGAGGACTGGGATTTCACCCTGAACCTTGACCTTACTTCCGTATTCACCATGACAAAGAAGTTTGCCAAGTATATGGAGGCTAATATCGCAGGCGGGAAGCAGGGCTACGGCAGAGTGATAAACATAGCTTCCATCTACGGCCTTGTAGGCAATACCGTCATACCCACCATTGCATACCACAGCACAAAGGGCGCTGTTGTAAACTTCACCAAGGGCGCAGCAGCAGAGCTTGCCACAAAGGGCATCACTGTAAATGCCATCTGCCCCGGCTATTTCTATACCGAGCTTACCACAGAGACCCTTGACAGCGAGATGTTCCAGGCCTTTGCAAAGCAGTCCGTACCCATGCAGAGATACGGCAGGGAAGGAGAGCTCAATTCTGCTGCCATATTCCTGGGCGCAGAGGAATCCTCCTATGTTACGGGTCAGGCGCTTGCAATCGACGGCGGCTATACCTGCATCTGATCTTATTCATTTATAAATGTGTCAGCGGAGCCTGTTCATGCAGGCTCCTTTTTTTGCTGAAAGATCAGACGAATGTATCTTTAGGTACCGGACAGCGGGTATGCTGTTGTTTTTGTGGCAAAATTCATCAAGGGGCGTGGCTGCCGATGCAGCCGAAGCGATCCTCAAGGATTTTACCGTGTGGTACAGGCGGCGCAGCCGATGTGGTTAGCTAATATTAACAGTTAATTAACCGTGAACATCAGCATAAAAATTTATACTTTAAACATTTAATAATGTAGAATGATTTATAATACATAGTGTACAATACTATAACAATACAGTGGATTAAAGTCATAAATCGACATTACTTCTGCGTCATACTAATCGGAGGTATAATATGGGACTTAAAACCAGGGTCCTTGAGATACTTGAAAACAACCGTGGCAGAAGCATTTCCGGCAACTCCATAGCAAACAGTCTCGGGATAACCAGGAGCGCAGTATGGAAGGCAGTGGTGGATCTGCGCCGTGAGGGATATATCATAGATGCCGTTACCAACAGGGGCTACTGCCTTACGGGTGAATCAGGCCTTATGAACGAACGCTCCATACAGGGCTTTCTCACCACGGAGCATCTTGGGCGCAAGCTGGACGTGTTTAAGACCATAGATTCCACCAACAACTTTGCCAAGAGCCTGGCGCAGCTTGGGGGAGAACACGGGCACACCATAATCGCCGAACAGCAGACCGTGGGGCGGGGCAGGGCTGACAAGAGCTTTTATTCCCCGGCAAATCAGGGAATATACATGAGTGTCATCGTGCGCCCCCGCATACCTGTTGCCTGTTCCCCCCGCATTACCGCCTGTACTGCAGTGGCTGTGGCTGATGCCATAAAGGACACTGCAGGCATCGAGTGCGGCATAAAGTGGGTAAATGATATATTCGTACACGGGAAGAAGCTGTGCGGTATACTGACAGAGGCAGCTGTGGGAGTTGAAACAGGGGAGCTTGACTATGCAGTCATCGGCATAGGCATAAATGCCAACAATGCCGAATTCCCCGATGAGATAAGGGACACTGCCACCAGTCTGTTCTTCGAGAGCAGGCGGATAATAAACCGTGCAGAGCTTACGGCAAGTGTGCTCAACCACCTTGAATCCCGCCTGAAGGAGCTTGAAAGCGGTTCCTTCATGAATGAATACAGGGAGCGCTCCATACTCATCGGCAAGAGGGCGAGGATCCTTTCCGGGGACAGGGTGACAGAATACGACTGCACCGGCATTGATGACAACGGCTTCCTTGTGGTGCGGGACATGGACGGCAACGAGGAGCACCTCAGCACAGGAACAATACTTACTTAATACAGGAACAATACTTACTTAATGAAGAATGGTTTGCTTGTTTTCCTCTTTGCCCGCTCTGCTTGTATAGAATAGATAAGTGATAGTGAATAGCTGATCAAGCCCAACGTGCAGCTTATCTTCTCTATTCCGTTAAAAGCATTTTGCTGCTAAGAAAACGAGGGAGCAGCTCATCGTTCCTGAACTGTGTATTTGTTTAAGGACTTAGCTTGTCCGAGGCGAATTTTGCCGCAAGGCCTGTGAACAGCCCTGTTATGCATCCTGCAACGGCAAGGAAGGGGGCATATACCAGCACCCCTTTTCCCATTATGAATACGGCGATTGCAAACTGTGCCCCGTTGTGGGCAAGGGCACCCGCCACACCCGCAAACCACAGCCCATCCCTGCCAAGGACACGGTAAACAAATGCCGATACCGCAAAGGAAAGGATCCCTCCCGCAAGGGAATATGCAAGACCTGATACATTGCCGCTCAGCAGGGCGGCAATTGCTATCCTCACTATGAGCACCATTGCGGCGGCTCTTGGGGAATACCGCCTTAGCACCATAAGGGTGATGATGTTTGCAAGGCCGGGCTTTATTCCGGGAATGGGCACTATGGGGGGCAGCAGCGCCTCGGCTGCGTGTATGCCTGCTCCGGCGGCGGCAAACACTCCCAGTGCCGCTATCTCTTTAGCCTGCATATGCATCTGCTTCCTGTTCATCTGTTACCACTATCCTGACTTTGTTGGGCAGGCACACTATGGGCAGCCCTGTGTGGGATTCACCCTGACTGACACACAGCTTGTCGGGGCATGAGGCGGATTCCATTGATATGCTGCCATGCTCCACACGGATGATGTTCTCCTCTCCGTGATCCCCCGCAATTGTAATGTTGTAGGGCTCCTTCACGCTGTCAAGGTCGATGGTGTAGAGCAGCTTGTTCTCTCTGTATATCTGTGCCGTGCTTCCTTTGTCACGGCTCATTACGGCAATGCAGCCTATTAGCCCTGCTATGAGCACGGCGGCTGTTATCCCTATGGGGATAGCCTGTTTTGCTTTCATGATCACCCTCCGGTGTAGTGCTTGTATAAGGATAGGCGGCTGACCGTAGCCGCTGACAGCGATTATACCATTTTTATCCCTGAATGTCAAGAAAGGAGCGGGTGTATGAAGAAGGTGGTCATCTGCCTTATGACCGTGCTCATGTGCCTTGGGCTGTGCGCCTGCGGAGACAGCAAGGCGGAGCGCTCCTTTTTTGCCATGGATACCTACATCACTGTGACGGCATACGGAAAGAACGGCGAAAAGGCAGTACAGGCTGCACAGGAGCTTATGGAAGGCTATGATGCGCTTTGGAGCATCGGTGAGGAAAACAGCGCCGTATCAAGGCTCAACAGGGGAGAGCGTATCTCCCTTGACAGGGATACATCCGCCCTCCTTGACAGGAGCCTTGAAATATCTCACATGACACAGGGCGCCTTTGACCCTCTCATGCTGCCTGTAATGGAGCTCTGGGGCTTTACGGACAAGCACTATGCCGTCCCCTCGGAGGATGATATCAAAAAAGCCCTCTCTCTGACGGATGTGCAGGGGCTTCACCTTGAAAACGGGACTGCATATCTGACACCGGAGGGCTGCAAGGCTGATCTTGGCGGCATTGCAAAGGGCTATGCCTCCGGTGCGGCTGCGGATATGATGAGGAAGATGGGGGTTTCAAGCGGAATACTTTCCCTTGGGGGGAATATCCGCACCATAGGTGAAAAGCCTGACGGCAGCCCCTGGAGGGTGGCGGTGAGAATGCCCTTTGATGAGGGATTTATAGGTATTGTGGAGGTGCGTGACAAGGCTGTCATCACCTCCGGGGGCTACGAGCGGTATTTTGAGGAAAACGGGAAGCTCTATCACCACATCATCGACCCGAAGACGGGCTGTCCCGCTGACAGCGGCCTTATGAGCGTTACAGTGGTAAGCGGGGATGACACCCTTGCAGATGCACTTTCCACAGCCCTTTTTGTCATGGGGAAGGAGCAGGCGGAGGAGTTCTGGCGGGAACATGAGGGGTTTGATCTCATTCTCCTGTGCGACGACGGTTCGCTGTACATTACCGAGGGCATCAAAGATGATTTCACATCAGATATGGAATACGAAGTAATAAGCAATAGGTAATAAGTAATAGGTAATAAAGTAATAAATTTAAGTGGCGGGTATCCCGGCGGCTTGTTTACATTAAAAGTACAATTATCCCTTGACAAATTAATATTTTAGTGCTACAATGTACGAAAGCGTTGATGAGGACGTATACAGAAACCATGCATGACCCGCAGAGAGCCTGTTTCAAGCTGAAAGACGGGCGGTCAGCCTTTTGTATGCCATCACCTCGGAGCATCGGCGATCAAGTGTGGTACTTTACGCATCAGGCGCCGGCGGGTCAGCCCGTTACAGCCGACATAAGTGCCCTGTGAGCTGCGGCTTTCGGGGAACAAGAGTGGTAACGTGGGTAATGCTCACCTCTTGACGGAGGTGGGCTTTTATTATTAGAGATTAGATGTTAGGGATTAGAGGTTGGCAAAAAGCTAAAACATAGCATTCACGCTATCCGATATTCATCAGCAACATAACCTCTAACCTTTGAAAGGTGGTTTTTATGCTTACACTCGATATGATCTACAGTGCATCCTACAAGCTGAAGGAGATAATCCGTGATACGGATCTCATCCATGCGCCCAAGCTGTCGGACAAGTGCAATGTCTACCTTAAAACGGAGAATTTGCAGATAACGGGCTCCTTCAAGGTCAGGGGGGCATATTACAAGATATCCCAGCTTTCCGATGAGGAACGCAGCAGGGGAGTTATTGCCTGCAGTGCGGGCAACCATGCCCAGGGAGTAGCCCTTGCCGCCACAAGGAGCGGCATAAAGTCCCTCATCTGCCTGCCAAGCTCTGCGCCTATCTCAAAGATAGAGGCTACCCGTGCCTTCGGTGCGGATATATGCCTTGTGGACGGTGTATATGACGATGCCTATGCAAAGGCGGTGGAGCTAACCCGTGAAAAGGGCTACACCTTTATTCATCCCTTTGATGATGAGCTGGTCATAGCAGGACAGGGCACCATAGGACTGGAGCTTCTGGGGCAGCTCCCAAAGGTTGATGCGGTAGTTGTTCCCGTAGGGGGCGGCGGGCTCATATCCGGCGTGGCATTTGCCATGAAGAAGCTGAAGCCCGATGTTAAGGTCTACGGCGTTCAGGCGGCAGGTGCGCCCTCCATGCAGAAGTCCCTGGCTGACGGCAAGATAGAGAGGCTTTCCTCTGTGTCCACCATTGCCGACGGCATTAAGGTCATGGAGCCGGGGGAGCACACCTTTGAATACTGCCAACAGTATGTGGACGGCATCGTCACAGTGAATGACGATGAGATATCCTCTGCAATACTTGCCCTCATGGAGCAGCACAAGCTGGTCAGCGAGGGCGCGGGAGCGGTGCCTGTGGCTGCGGTGATGTTTGACAAGATACCCGACATAAAGGGGAAGAACGTAATTTGCCTTGTATCAGGCGGCAACATAGATGTTACCATACTCAACCGTGTCATAGAGCGTGGACTTCTCACCTCCGGGCGCACCTGCCTCCTCAATCTCAGGCTGGTCGACCGTCCGGGACAGCTGCGTGACGTATCGAAGATAATCGCTGATCTGGGAGCAAATGTCATAAGCGTTCATCACGAGCACTCCTCCGAGGGCAGCGAGATCGAGGGCTGCTATTTACGCATCGTCCTTGAGACCAAGAACTTTGACCATATAAGGCAGATCAAGAAGGCACTTACGGCAAACGGCTTTGCCTTGGAATAAAGGAGCAAGAGCTGAAAGTGAAGTGTGGAATGTAGAGAGTGGAGTATATGGATAAAGAGAACACTGCATTGTTTAAGAGTAAAAGATTTGCAGTCAGAATAGTAAACCTTTACAGGTTCCTTTGTAATGATAAAAAAGAGTATGTTCTTTCTAAACAGATGCTTCGCAGTGGCACCAGCATAGGTGCTAATCTTTCGGAAGCTGAAAGTGCTATGAGCAGAAAAGATTTTCTTGCAAAGGTGTATATCGCTTTAAAAGAATGTTCGGAAACTTTGTATTGGATCGAACTTTTACATGAAACGGATTATCTGACAGACATAATGTTTGATTCGGTATATTCTGACTGTTTGGAGATAAAAAGAATGCTGAATTCAACCACTAAAACGCTTAACGCCCAATTTTCAGCACCCCATTCTTAACTATTCTCCCTACACTCCACACCCCACACTCCACACCTAATACTATATACAGGAGGAAAACACAATGGAAAAAATCTACACAAACACTGCCCCCGATGCTATCGGACCCTATTCACAGGCGATAAGAGCCGGGGGATTTCTCTTTACCTCCGGGCAGATACCCATTGACCCCGCCACAGGTGCTGTCACTGCGCAGGGCATAGAGGCGCAGACACATCAGATATGCAAAAATCTGGGTGAAGTGCTGAAAGCCGCAGGCATGGGCTTTGAAAATGTGGTAAAGACCACCTGCTTCCTTGACAGCATGGATGACTTTGCCGCATTCAATGAGGTGTATGCACAGTATTTCACATCAAAGCCTGCACGTTCCTGCGTGGAGGTGGCAAAGCTCCCCAAGGGTGTGCTGGCTGAGGTGGAGCTCATAGCAGCCAAATAATGCATAAAAAGTAAAATATACGCATATTATCACATTTTTAGTGAATATTTTTGAAAAAACGGTGAAATTATGCAAAAGCCCTTGACATTCAGGGTAAAGTGTGTATAATAGGAATATCGTTTTAGAAATCTATCCGGAGGTAATGGCAATGGTCAATAAGGACAATATCAAAAAAGTAGTTCTGGCATATTCAGGCGGACTGGATACATCCATCATAATCCCCTGGCTGAAGGAAAACTACAACAACTGCGAAGTCATCGCTGTTTCTGCCGATGTTGGGCAGGGCACCGAGCTGGACGGCCTTGAGGAGAAGGCAAAGAAGACAGGCGCTTCCAAGCTGTATGTACTGGATCTCAAGGAAGAGTTCGTGCAGGACTATGTATATCCCACTCTCAAGGCCGGTGCAGTATACGAGGGCAAGTATCTTCTGGGTACTTCCTTTGCACGTCCCATCATTGCACAGAAGATAGCAGAGATCGCTCTCAAGGAGGGCGCTGATGCCATTGCCCACGGCTGCACAGGCAAGGGCAACGATCAGGTGCGCTTTGAGCTTGCCATAAAGACATTTGCTCCGGATATGGCTATAATCGCTCCCTGGAGAGAGTGGAGCATCAAGTCCCGTGATGAGGAGATAGACTACGCTGAGGCACACAACATCCCTCTGCGCATAACAAGAGAAACCAACTACTCCAAGGA
>DGXE01000067.1:10231-10850 GCA_002395525.1 Ruminococcus sp. UBA4240 | reverse complement strand
TTCTTCATTCTACATTCTTCATTATGGTTGTTAGTATAGAAAACATCACAAAGGTTTACGGTCCCAAGACCGTGCTCAACAACGTTTCTCTCACCGTGGAGAATACCGACCGCATAGGGCTCATCGGGGCAAACGGCTGCGGTAAGTCAACACTGCTGCGGATAATCACAGGGCTTGAAAGCTATGAGAGCCAGCCTGAGCCCAATGTTCCCCGCATAGCTGTAACAAGGGGCATGACCATAGGCTTTTTGCAGCAGGATTCCGGCCTTGACCGTGAAAGCTGCGTGCTGGAGGAGATGCAGAGCGTATTTGCGCCCCTGGAGGCACTGCGGCTCGAAATAGAGGAACTGGGGTCAGAGATGGCACAAGAGCATATCCACAGCGACCCCGCCCTCTTAGCGGAGAAGTCCGCCCTCTACGCCCGCAAGACTGCGGAGTATGAAGCAAAGGACGGCTATCTCACGGATGTGAAGATACGCAAGGTTCTCTTCGGCATGGGCTTCGGTGAGGAATACTTTGCAAGGGAGATAGGCAAGCTGTCCGGCGGGGAGAAGACCCGCCTTGCCATTGCAAAGCTGCTGCTGGAGGAGCCCTCCCTGCTCATCCTTGACGAGCCCAC